>JAMASZ010000200.1 GCA_023301585.1 Alphaproteobacteria bacterium
GATTTTGTGCGTCCTTGTTGCTAGTATCTTTTGGGCGGCACGGCATCCATCACATTATGCGTATGAACCGCACAGTAACGACTACATTACTGAAGATTTGGTCCGTAAAATTTTAAGTGAATAAGAATTTTAAGGTTCTAAGATTTCAATTAATCCAAAACCCATTACAGTATAAAAAGAAACTTTGCGTCCGCCAAAAAGCAGGGCAGGTTTTGGTGGAGAAACGGGTACGACGCGTAAACCATCTTGTTCCATTGTCTCCAAACTTTTTTCTAAATCTGTTGTTTCATAACAGGTGTGATAAACTAATTCGTTGTAGCGTTTTAGAATTGGCGTTAGTGGTCCTTCTTCTTCCCCTGCGGTAACAAGTTCAACGGCGGGTAAGTCATTTGCTTCACAGATACGAAGATTTACTTTTTGCTCCGGGTCGTAGACGCTTTTCCCTTCACTGTAACTAAGCCCTTTTAGGAACTTTAATGCTTCCTCTTCTTTACGAAGGGCTAACCCCATGTGGTGGAATGTTAAATCGTACTTGTTCATTAAACTTTTTCTAATACGTAAGCGACATTGATTGAAAGTTCTTTTGCTTGAGATTCTTCTAGAGTTTTCCCTTCATAAGGAAGACGAAGAGGTGCTTTAATTTTCAAGCCAGTTCCTTCAATCATTTTTTCTAAATCATCTGTGGAGCGCCATAGGTAAATATGATCAATCGCCGGAGCATTTATGCACGTTGTAACATAGATATAAGCATCATCAGCGGCGAGTTCCGCGATACGTTTTAAAAATACATCAGGTTGTTCAACATGTTCTAAAACCTCACCCATTACGATGGCATTAAAACTTCCCGCTTCTAATTCCTTCGCGTCAAGAAAATCCATTAGTTTTAAATCAAAGCGGTCAGCGAAATCAGGCTTGAAATGTTTCACGATAGCATCAGTTTGTTTGATGCTGGCTTCGGAGATATCAATTCCTAAGAAGTCATCAAATTTTCCTAGTTCCATTGCTTTCATTAAATAGTACCCATGACCTGGACCGATGTCTAAATATTTTCCACCTATGTCACGTGGCATTGTCTCAACGAAGAAACGACCCATGTCTAAATGGTTTGGCCAAAGGAAGGACGTGATAGCAAGACCATACATATATTGGTTCATGTAATCTTCGTTGTGATAAACATGACCACCAACTTCTTCGTAAGTTTTGTAGCGGTATTCTTTGTGCTTCATGAAGTAAATCTGTTCGCGGAAAGTATCGCCAACAATCGTCAGGTAAGAGTCTGCCATGTAAGCCAGGTCATGTCCGTTGCTTTTACAAAAATCTAAATATTTGTCGAGTGTTTCAAGTTCTTCTTCCGTGACATGTTTTAAGGCATTTTCCATGAAGCTTTTATGCGTAGGGTTTTCATCAAGGATAATGTCAATTAACCCCTCAACGTTAGGAGCTAGTTTTTTATCTGTTAGCGTAGAAGAAGTCATAATTTTAAAATCCTTGGTAGATGAATGGAATGTCGATGGCAGACGCGATTGATGCGCAAATGATTACACTGCATAAGAATAACCCGATTATCATTTCAATGAAATATTTTTTCACTTTTCCTCCAATAGGCGTTGTATAGCCTCGGTTAAACTAGCGGGTAAAACACCACTATCGCTTAAATGTAGGTAATCTATGTATTCAAGAGTTTCCAGTTCGCTAGGTAGGAAATCATTGATGACAACAATTTTTTCACTTTGATAGGGTGCCATGATGTCACGTAATTGATGTGTTACGGTGCGGTAGGCAACGCGGGCAGGAGAACGTTCAATTTCTGGCGATACCGGTGCGACGTAAATTAAGGTAGGTATATCACTGGCTTTTATTTTATCAAGCATCTGGGTAAGAAGCTTTTGACCCCAAACGCTTTGGGTTAAATTGTTTTGGTTCATGGCTTCGATTTGCCATTCTTTTGCACCAAAGTTAGAAAAGTCTTTACCTTCTGCATATCGCTGTGTTGACCAAAATAGTAACGGTTGATTGTAACTGATTTTTTTTGATTTAGATGCTTTGGGCTTGCTGGCTTTATTGTTCGGTAAGTATTTTCTCTGTGCCAGTTTTAAGTAATCATAACTGTTGGCAGTTAAGTTGTGGTGACGACCAATGCGCGCCCATAATCTATCAGCAGGGGAGGTCATTAACATTAGAAGCGTCCAGTCATCTTTGTTAAGCCAATGACGCGCACCAGAATTCATGACGTTATTTTTAAAGAATAAAGAGTTATCGTTTAATGCCCAAAAAGGGTTCACGATAACGACAAGCGCGCTAGGTTTACGACTGATGGCGTCATCTACGAGGGTGTAAGTGTCTAACGCACGGCGCGCCATTTTCAAAGATATATATTGTGGATTATCAATGTCTAATGCTGCGGGCAAAAATGTAAGTGCTGAGTCTGGTGTTTCTTTGATCGTGATAGAAGAGCCAGCCACCCATATAATGGAGTTTTCTGGAAGGGGTTGTAAATCATTTCTAGTGTAGCGTGGGTCTGATGTGCTGGCACTTACGGGCGTTAAACCAACAGCGTTCATTTCGTCTTGATAAGGAAGTTGTGGGTCGACTTTAGGTGTAATCACATGCGCTACGATTAAGAAGGCTAAGGTCCATATAATGATACGCAAAAGCGAAAATTTATTCGGGATAATATTCAGCCAGTTTGTTAGCTTATTTAAAAACTCTAATTGTGGAGGAGCATTAATCATGGCTTATAACCCCACCAATGAAAGATAGAATTGACCTGCTTTTTCTAGGGGCATGACAAGAAGAGGGAAGCTTAAAACAACAAATAAATACGTCGCTAAAATCTTGCTCCATAATGTTATGAAGTTATCAGCTTTTGTATCCTTGGCTTTACGGTCTGAAAAGTAGCGGTGAATGATTAACCCTGCACCGTGGTAGGTAGCAAAAATAATCATTCCTAAAGATAAATCATGCCATAGGGCTATGACTAAGATGGTCGCAAATAGTGCTAAATATTGTGTTTTCTTACGATAGCCACCAAGGGGAACGTAAGCGTTTCGTTGGGCAAAACGAGAAAGGCTCATATGCCAGTTATTCCAAAACTCTGAGATGTTAGGTCGAAAGTAAGGGAAGGCAAAGTTTTCCTTAAGCTTAAATCCGTAAGTACGTGCAGCACCGATGGCAAGGTCAGAATACCCTGAGAAGTTCAGGTAAAAGAACCACGTATAGATGAATAGGAATGCCCATATTTTTAGCGTTGGAGCAGTATCGTAAGTTTGAAAAATCACCGCGCTTTTTTGTAGAATAGCAGCGAGAATTAGTACCTTGATTAGCCCAAAGGCAATACGCATCAACCCTTGATAGATATCATCGGTAGAAGGTTTTTGTTGTTTTTCAATTTCTTCATATTCAATGATAGGACCCACAAGTTGTACGGGCGGAAAAAAACCGTAATGCATAATATGCGTGAAGGGTAATTTCTTAAACTTACCAACCCAGCTTTTGATTAAGAAGTCAGCACCTCGGAAAGTAGCAAAAGATAATCCAATCGGGATAACAATTGAGCGCGCTACATCTATCTTCCAAATTGTTTGAGAGATATGAGCGATGCCTTGGTTAGTCCATAAATTAAACAGAGTTGAAAACTCTTCGTAATAGAGCTTCCAAATAATCATTGGCGCGAGCATGGATATAATTGAGAACCAGAATGCGAGTGTTCCTAATTTACCGTCTGTGGTCGCAACGATTAAGCGGTGAAGTAGGTAAACCACGCTCCAAAAAACAACGTAAAATAGCAATAATCTAGGCGCGATGAAATAGAGCAGGTAAGCACCAGCAATGGTTAAGAGGATTCTGCGGATTGTCGCATTGCCGATAAGTGCCATGAGGGGAATTAGCACTATCGAGAGTGCTAGGAGGTCAATGAAGTAATGGCTAGCGTTAAATTCAGGGAACATTGTTCCGTTAACTCCCTGAATTTAATTCAAGGGATAAGGTCACATCTGAAGAAGGTTGCTTAATATCTTTGACGTTAATAACCCAGTTATCGCCTTCTTTTTCAAAACCATGATCTTCGTACAGGTTTTTAACAAGTACGTTCTTGGTGGTTTTAATGTAAATACCTTGTAACGCTGTGCCACTGTTTTGTGCAACAGCGTCAGCGATTTTTGCGAGGAAGGAAGTTTCTGCGTGACGCCCAAGAACGCGACAACTCATCATTAAGCTATCAATGTTCCAAACATCGTCAGTTTTCTTTTCTAAAATAGCAACGCCCACTAAACCATATTCACCAAAACGGTCAGAGATATTCATGCCCATTAATAAAGTGTTTTTATCGGCTTGGATTTTTTCAACGTCGTTTTTATCACGGCGAATGGTTGTAAGGTTGAATTGATTGGTTTTGTTGATTAGTTGTGTGATACGCCCAAGGTGTTGTTCTTCGGCTTCAAAAACTTTGATGTTAAGTGCTAATGATTTAATAAATTCTTCTTCACTCATTGCGCTTTGGTTCACGGATTTACGATTAGTTTCGGCGCGCATCATGTCGGCACGTTTACGGTCTTCATCGGTGGTTGCAAGGCTGTCGAAAAGGTTCGCGTTTTGTAGAATAGCGGGGAGGTAAGCGGTTTCCTCTGGTACGAGTAGGCACGTTACTTCTGGTAGGCGCTCTTGAACTTCGGCGATTTCTTTTGGGTTGTCATCAATGAACACAAGCGCATCAGTGCCAATATTCAACTCATTAGCGATAGCTTGAATACTATCAACCTTTGAGTTCCAGTGAACTTGCCACGCTGAGATATTGTCGCGTTTTAGCGCCATACCATCGTGTTTATTAAAAACTTCAAGTACGTCTTCTTCATTGTTTTTACTGGCAATGGTTAGGAAAACCCCTTGGCTTCGTAAGTGCAATAAATGTTTTTGAAAATCTTGGAAGGCGCTTCCCGGAAAGTCTGTTCCAATTTCAATTCCGCTTAAACCGTCTTCCCCAACAATCCCCCCCCATAGAGTATTGTCACAATCGAGAACGATTGCCTTTTCAGCGGGGGTTGTTTGAGCTTTGATAATTCGTGAAACTATTGCAGAGGTGCTTTTCCAAACTTCTTCGCTATAGGGTTGTTTATACAAGTACCATTTGCGTGCGTCATAGGAGTTCTTGTGACCGATGTCATCAATTAGTGCCGCAAAGTTTAGGGGGTAAGCGTTTTCTAAGGATAGAACCGCTTTGGTAAATTTTTGAATAAGGGCATGATACAACGTCGCGCCCTTATTAGGCTGCTGTAAACTATAACAATCAAATTCTGCTGTTGTAGGATAGGGCGGTGTGCCAATGATTAAGGTGCCCTGATAATTATTACGCAATTGAGTAAGCGTATTTATAAATTCTTCTAAGGCATCAAATGTATTGCTGAAATCAGGAATAACATCTTCTAAACGCCATAGAATTATAAGTTGATCTGTTTCACCACCTAGCAAAATTTCAGGTTTGAAGCTTAATTGGTTTAATTGATTATAAGGTGCAACAAGACATTCAGAGTTCTCAATGTCTTTTTTCAAATAACGCGTTATCGGGTCGAGAGTGAATGAGCCCGCAAGACCAATTTTGATGTTATTTGCGGAGGCGTTCATAATTTAGACGTCAACGCCTTTGGCTTTCAGAACTTCACGTGCCAAGCCAACAGAGTGCATTTTCATCATTTCTTTAGTGCTAAGCTGAATTTTAAAGGTGTCTTCAAGCGCTGCAACAAGGTGCATGGCCGCAAGGCTGTCCCATTGTTCTACGGAGTCGGGGGAGCTAGTTTCCTCTAATGTAGAAGCTTCTACTTCTAATACTTCTGCGAAAACTTCGATTAGTTTATCAGACATCTTAATTATCCTATTAATTGTTGAACGAATTATCGGGTATACCGAATTGGAATCATTTATGTTATTACTATAAAGCAACCATAAAGGTATTCAAATGACCAAAAGTGATAACAAGAAAAATGTGAACAAAAACAAGGCAGAAGATGCGTTAAAAGTAACGTTTTTTGAGCGTTTGCGTAATTACTTCTTGGCAGGGGTTTTAATTACAGCGCCGATAAGTATCACAATCTATCTGACTTGGTCGTTTTTACAGTTTATTGATAACAAAATTGTCCGCTTTGTTCCTGAACAATATAACCCGAGTACGTATTTGCCTTTTTCTATGCCAGGTCTGGGGCTTCTTATTGCTGTTGCGTTCTTTATTATTGTTGGGTGGCTGACACGGAATTTCTTGGGACGCTTATTAGTCAACATTACAGAGTTTATTGTAGAGCGCGTGCCTGTTATTAACACGCTTTATGGGGCAGTAAAGCAGATATTTGAAAC
>JAMASZ010000201.1 GCA_023301585.1 Alphaproteobacteria bacterium
CCATCATCAGAAATATCAGTTACTTTAAAAAACAGTGTACGTAAATCTAAGCCATGACCGGCTTGATTTTTCTTTGCAATAAAGTTGTCGGGGGTAGTGGAGGTGTCGTTAATTTTTGAACACGTATGAACGTTATAAGGGCGTTCAACGCTGATGACATTATCCGCAATCTTTTGAATAAGCCAGTATGGGTCTGCGAGCAAAATCTCACTTAGTTTATATTTTCTTTCGTACATAAGGCGGATAATAATCAATAATATTATTATGTCAATATAAAATTTGTGAAGTAAAGTAAATCTTTGCGTGACTCCGGGGTGTCATATCTTTAAAAATACCAACATGACAAATACATCTCAAAAACGTGTCGTTGTGACAGGTATGGGCATTATCTCCTGCATTGGGAATGATGTTCAAAGTGTGCTTGCAAGCTTAAAAGCTGGTAAGTCTGGAATTACTGCTTCTGAGGAATACACGGAGCTTGGTTTTAGAAGCCAAGTTTACGGTAAGCCTGATATTGATTTAAAAGAAGCTATTGATAAGCGCGTTCTTCGCTTTATGGGTGAGGGCGCTGCCTATAACCATTTGGCGATGGAGCAAGCGATTGCTGATGCTGGTTTAGAAGAGCATCAAGTATCGAATGAACGGACGGGTATCATTATGGGCTCTGGTGGTCCATCGACGGCGGCGCAAGTTACTGCGGCGGATATTACCCGTGAAAAAGGCCCTAAACGTGTTGGTCCTTTTGCTGTTCCTAAATGTATGAGCTCGACTTGTTCTGCGACGATTGCAACGAACTTTAAGATTAAAGGTTTGAATTATTCAATTTCATCTGCTTGTTCAACATCATCCCATTGTATTGGAAGTGCTGTTGAGCAAATTCAAATGGGTAAACAAGACATTATGTTTGCTGGTGGCGGTGAAGAGTTAAACTGGGCGCTGTCAGTCTTATTTGATGCAATGGGCGCGATGAGTTCTAAATATAATGACACACCTGAAAAAGCGGCGCGTGCGTATGATGCAAACCGTGATGGTTTTGTTATCTCTGGTGGTGGTGGTGTTGTTGTATTGGAAGAATATGAAGCAGCTAAAGCACGTGGCGCAAAAATTTACGCTGAAGTGACAGGTTATGGCGCAACATCAGATGGGGCAGATATGGTTGCCCCTAGTGGTGAAGGCGCTGTGCGTTGTATGCGTCAGGCATTATCAACCGTTGATAAGCCAGTGACGTACATTAACACACACGGAACATCGACACCTGCTGGCGATATTACGGAGTTAGATGCTATTCGTTCTGTCTTTGGTCAGTTGGATCAGGATATGCCACATATTAGTGCGACGAAATCTATGACAGGTCACAGCCTTGGTGCGACAGGGGTTCAAGAAGCTATTTATTGTATTCTGATGATGCAGAATGACTTTGTTTGTCCGTCGATTAATATTGAAGAACTAGACGAAGGTGCCGAAGGATTACCAATTGCGCGTGAGCGCGTTGATAACGTGACGCATCAATCTGTAATGTCTAACTCATTCGGCTTTGGCGGTACGAATTGTACGCTTGTGATGAGTACGGTTGAGGACTAGGTTTTGGACATCAAGGAAATCCCTTTAACGCCAGAACTTAAATGTGATGATTATCAGACTAGCTTAGAATTCTATAAGGATGTTCTTGGCTTTGACGTTCTTTACAACCGCGAGGAAGAAGGTTTTGCGATGCTGGAGCATCAGGGCGCTCGGTTGATGATTGATTCCTTGGCTGTGTGTGACAGGTTTGTTGATGGTGAGATTAAAAAGCCTTATGGGCAAGGGGTGAGTATGCAAATACTTACAACTGATGTTCAAGGGCTTTACGACAAGGTATCGTCAGTTAACTGGGATATTTTTCTTGAAATGGAAGAGAAATGGTATCGCGCTGATGATATTGAGGTTGGAAATAAACAGTTTTTAGTACAAGACCCTGATGGGTACGTTTTAAGATTTTATGAGGATTTGGGCGACAGGCCCTGTGTGGAAAGTGAAGTATAAAATGACTATCAAAAAGATAATTGTTTCATGTATTTTAAGCTTGGTTTTATTGCTTGGTTTTACAGAAAAAAATTATGCTAAAGAAGGTATGACGGTTGAGGAAAAAATATTGCTTAAGAGTTTCACAGTTTATCAGGCGAGTCTCACATACGACGAGATATGCAATGATGTGCAACCAAAAGAATATTATAATATGGATGATGACAACCCAAATAAAACTAAAAATGTTAATATATTAGGAAATCAGCAGCTCTTGGTGGCGCGTCTAGGCTGGATGCAAAAATTACGTTTTCCAAAATTGTCGATAGAAGACGTTGTTGAAAGACTTGTTGGGATGGCGGAAAAGATAAAAAATAAAACAGCTGAAACTTTAAAAGAAAAAGGTTGTGCCTCAAAAGAGGCTGAATCGTTAAAGAATGGTTTGCTTTTATACTCTACAAACCATCCTGTGCAAATCAGCTCCTTTTTAGACAAAGCAATTATTAAAGGGGGCGGTACAATCACGCCTCCAGAATCAATAGAGGATTAAAAAATGAAATCAGAACTAATGAAGGGTAAGCGCGGACTTGTGATGGGCGTTGCCAATGAAAAATCTATTGCTTGGGGTATGGCGCGCGAGCTTGCGGCGCATGGCGCGGAAATGGCGTTTACGTATCAGGGCGATGCGTTTGGTAAACGTGTGAAGCCTTTGGCTGAATCTCTTGGCTCTTCTGTTCTTATTGATTGTGATGTGTCTAAAGAAGATGATTTGGACAATGTGTTCGCGGTTCTAGAAAAAGAATGGGGCGAAATTGACTTCGTCATTCACGCGATTGCTTATTCAGATAAGGAAGAGCTGAAGGGGCGTTATGTTGATACGTCACTGGCGAACTTCACGAATTCAATGCATATTTCTTGCTACAGTTTCACAAGCGTTATGCGCCGTGCGGCGCCGATGATGAAGCCCGGGAGCTCAGCTGTCACGCTATCTTATTACGGCGCAGAAAAGGCAATGCCAAGTTACAACGTGATGGGCGTTGCAAAAGCGGCACTTGAAGCATCTGTTCGCTATTTAGCGGCTGATTTGGGTCAAGATGGTATCCGAGTAAATGCCATATCTGCTGGTCCAATGCGTACATTGGCGGGGGCGGTTATTGGTTCTGCACGTACAACTTACAAATACGCACAACTGACAGCGCCACTTGGGCGTAATGTCGAGTTGGAAGAATTAGGTGGTTCAGGGCTATATTTATTGTCAGATTTGTCAGGCGGCGTAACAGGTGAAATCCACTACGTCGATGCGGGCTTTAACGCAGTTGGTATGATTCCGCATGAGGGTTTAAAAGAGTTCAGTTAGTGTTTAAAAATGTTAACTGGCAGCGTTTGCTAATCGCTACTTTAGCAACGCCTCTATTGATTTCACTAATAATTACAATTCTTATTCTAGTTCAGGAGCCTGGTGAAGATTCTTTACTTGTTATTATAAAATTTCTAGTTTTTAGCGCGCTTACTCTTCCGGTGCCTTTTATGCTTTTTGTAGGTGTTCCCACTATAATCGTTTTGGAAAAAAAGAGATTAGCAAAACATTATACTCTTCTTATATATTTAGTGATAGCTGGCGTTTTTCCTGCCGTTGTTATTGGCGGGGTCAGCAGTTTTAAAGCGGGTGTTATGTTCGGGGGAATAGGTGTCTTTTGTGGAGCTATAACAGCTTTTATTATGCTTTATAAACGTGACGACTGGCACTCTACCAAATCTCATTAACCATTTTTTGTTCTCGGGATTCTGGTTGGGCGCGTCTGGCACGTTCTTCTTGTTCTTCAGCGAAGGCACTATTTCTTGCCGAACATTCAGGATAGCCGTCATTAATGGCGCGTTTTCCTTGAGCCGTGCAATCTTCATCTAAACCGCAAGCGATGTTAAATAACAGGGTAGCTAATAGTAATTTTGTGGCGTGTTCTTTCATTGTGAAAAAGACACTAATTAAGCTAGTTTAATATGTCAACGCATTGATTTTTGCCGTAATCTTTGTGTTTCACATCAAGTTATGCCGCTTTTAATTCGCGTGGTTTAACACCCATAAATACATATGGGTCAAAGTCGGTGTCATCGCGTCGAGCGTGGTCAAATTCAGTTGCAAGCATAATGGTCGTATTTAATGTGGTTTCTTCATGCTGGAGTAAGGTTGCCGCGTTTCCAAACTTGTTTTGAAGTACACTTAATTAAGCTTGAGCGGTCGCTAATTGTGTTTGGGAGGCTGTGTTAATAGCATTGATATCACCATGATATAAGTTTTCGATGATATCTATGATTTCAGATTCTTCTAATTGTATTTTTGTTAGTGTCATTTTGTCTTCCCTGTCTTTTTAGGAAAGTTTAATGCACGGTTAGAAGGTTTTCAAGAATAACATCAGGTTCATCAGAAAACATGGATTCTACACCCCATGCTTGGTATTGGCGCGCATCAATAGGGTCATTGACCGTATAGATAAGTGGGTGGAGATCTAGGTC
>JAMASZ010000202.1 GCA_023301585.1 Alphaproteobacteria bacterium
AAGTGTGACGGTCATGTGCAAAATACAAGCGCAACAAACGTGTCGAGTAGATGGGGCCAAGGCGCGTGATTGTGCTGATCCTTTCCGAGGTTAAAGACCCGCTCTCTCCAAGTCTCTGCCACACATTCCCGTGAGACTCCGCGTAAAAGCGCTCCACAGTTCCATCGCCGAAACTAAGCGTCTTGTTTCGCCTGTATATTGCATACGTCAGTCACGCATTGACTTGATCAAAAAAGCCAGCAGGCCACCACGCCAGCGCTATTTGAAATTGGGGAGTCTTTCGTTGTTGCCGAGTCGACCCGTCTATTGACGTGGGACCGAAAACGGAACGCGATTCTTCTGCCCCGGTCCAAGTGTGACGGTCATGTGCAAAATACAAGCGCAACAAACGTGTCGAGTAGATGGGGCCAAGGCGCGTGATTGTGCCGAGCCTTTCCGAGGTTAAAGACTGTACCTGAAACTGTCTCTGCCATACATTCCCGTGAGACTCCGCGTAAAAGCGCGCCACACTTCCACCTCCGCCTGTTATTCCGTTTGCCCGAAACACGCATCGACTCGATCACACCCCGTCATGAAGCACGACGGCATCTGACTGTTGTTCTCCTTGCACCTCGTCCCTTCCTCGTCCGGAGCTGCACGGACTCCCTGGTGCTGAAGTCGTGACCTGACCTGCGCGTGTCTTCCGGGCGGCTTGGACATCGTTCGACTCCCGCGCGCACAAATCGTGTCGAAACATCAAATCAGACGATCGGCGTCTGTCGTCGAAGAAAAATTGCCTTTACAAAAGACCAATTCAAACACTAAATTATATTGCCTAAGCATAAAAAGAAATATGAAGTGGTGTGAGCTTTCCTCCATCGAGGCCCGTCGCCTCATATTGATGGCCGGCCTGAGCCGAGACGTTGGAAGCAATGACATGCCGACGCTACGTCGACCAAACAAGCTGTGCGAAACGGTGACTGCTCTTCTCGACTGTTCGTGTATGCGAGGCTGGGCAGTGACAAAGTTTTTAGGAGCAGGTATGTCAGGCCACGTCTTTCGTGCGGTCAACAAGAACGGCACCAAAGCAGCAATCAAGGTTCAAATAGGAAATAAACAACGTCTCAATAAAGAGGTGAGAGCGCAGAAGGCCTTCGAGCGAAGAGGGCTCGCCCCGAAAGTCTTGAGATACTGCAGCTTCAAGCCGACCCCGCGTCTCAGCTGGAGAGAACACGAAAGACTGAACCAATCGCTTCCCGGTAAATCCGTGGCCTACCCGACGGAAGTCGAAGACGACCCCGATGCTAACCTTGTGCACATCATAATCATGGAAGAGATCGATGGCGTTTTGGGACATTGGCTGAGGCGCGAAAGATCCGAGAATCAATTAAAAGAAAAAGCAGGACAGATTGTTGCGCTGATGAAAACGTTCCAAAAACACAAGCTCACGCATGGTGATTTTCATCTGAACAATATAGGCTGGAAGTACACCAACAAGTCAAAGACAAGAATGAAACTGATGCCCATCGACTTCGGAAGGTCGCACATCGGGCACGCCTACACCAACATCGAGATGGGCAGCCTCATGCGCACGATTGACTCCACCTTCCGCAGCAGAGTACCCCCAGACACCCGGCGGTATCTCGTCAAGTTCATTAGAGACATCTCGGACGAGGAACTGAACTTTCGGGTTGGCAATCTAAAAGTGGTGGGGTACAATTTCAGGCACGATCTGCCGAGGTACATGAACGCGCACATCGTGTAATTTATTATGTTGACTGGTACAACCAATGAGAAAGGATGTACGAAGAGTGGAATGCAGAGTTTGAGAGAGTGGGGAGGAGTTCCCTCGAGGCCGAGGCCCTCGCGTACTTCAGGAAGGAGTTGGACGACCGAGCAATACAGATGGACACCAGAGTCTTCCGCAAGAAACCGGACGGTGAGCAACTGGCGATCTTCAACAAGATGGCGGTCAAGGTCTTTCTTTCTCACATCTGGGAGCACGTGCGCGAGCTGTACCCGTGTCTGCCCTCGTTTGTGAACGTCATCGGCGACGCCGACCTCATGTACACAATGAGCTACCCCTGGTCACATGTCGACACGGCCGAGATCCATGGCGTCGAAACGGTGCGGGAGTTTGTTGATTTCGCACAGGGACTGATGCGGAAGACATGTGTGCGTGACGCAAAACCGATTCCGGTTTCTGCCGCAAGGCTTGGGCGTTCCGCCACCGAAATGGTGGCACTGACCACGACCGGGACGACCGGTAGTCTGCGAGATGCGATTCTGCCGAAAACAACGAGGACCGTCGTAATGGATCCAGGTGCACAAAGAGCGCTTGAAAGATCAGAGCAGTCGAAGAAGGCGTTGGAAAAAAAGTATGGCTACTTGACCGTGAATTTCGGCAGCGACAGACCGGAGATACAGGCATTCGTCGACGGCCAGAAAGCGCTCGAGATGCTACGGGAAAGGGGTTTCGAAGCGACCGACGCCACACGGTGGAACTTGCTGAGCAATATCTTACAGTGGCAAGGCCTGACGTTGTACGGCGAAATACGTGATGGAGAGGACAACCCCTTCACATACCAGTGGGCTCGCGAAGGGTATGACGACTTGAATCTCTCACCGGAAGATCAAAAGATGGTCGAGGACAATGTCAATGCAATAATGAAAGCTATAAAAGAAGACGGGACCCTGGTGTCCATTGAGGGTTGGGTGAAAGATAATAGCTATGGAAAGTACCCGAGTACTCTCAGAATCGAAGGCGACATCGGGGATGGGCCCGAAGGCAAATTTTCAACAAGAACGGTCATATACACCATCGGTGAGAAAGTGGTCGTGGTAGACTTCAAGCGCATTTACGAACACCTACGAGTCCGATCAGGACAAGGCATCGAATCCCTATGGAACGCAGACTTGGAGCTAAGTGATTTGTTTTCCGAGGAGGATGTCCGTGAAGCGCGAAAGATTCTCGGGACACAAATTAACTTCTCGTCTCCAAACAGTGATCCGGAGAAGGTGAAAGAGCAAGCGTACGCGCTCGTCGACGCCCTGTTCGGAGCAGGCACCGATCTCCTCGGAGAAAAAGATGTCACCGTCGCAGTCTTTCTAGATGCACAGTCCGAGCGCGAAAATCCGGGGATGACGAGTGGAGTCGAAGATTTATTCGGCAGACTGATCCACACGAAAAAACGCCTGCGTCAAGCCTCCGTTAAGAACAAGTGCGAGACTTTGCTGAAACGACTAGATGTGATGCTTCAGGTCCGTAAAGAGGTCGACGGCGAAAGAGACAGCAGTGTGGACAGTTGCGTTGGGGATGAGCACGACAACAGATGCCTGGCGGTGGAAGATTCGTTTTCGGCGGAAGCGCTCAGAGAGCTACAGGACGAGGCTTTCACTCAATTGGAAGAGATGTTTGCAGCCCCCCTCTTCGAGGCAATCGATCAGTACGCAGTCGAGTATGTCGACGGATGGCGCCAGTTCAAGCAGGCTCGTGACTCGGCCTCCTTGACGGATCGAGCCAATGCCGCTGCCGCCGTTTCCGCCGCCAAAGCGCTGAGGCAGGATGGTGTTTTCCCAGATGTCATTTTCGCGGGACTTCAGAGAAGTATGCAGCAAGGAGTCAGATCCAACTTTCCGCTAGGAGTTTCTAACTTTGGGAATATTATCGCGAGTGTCGGTGAATCAATGCCCGATGATAAGACGAAGGAGTTCTTCTACAAAAACCTTTCCGCCGAGTTGTTGAAAAGTCACGCTAGAGAAATTGCCGGCACGGAGATGGCCGACATCATCAGTTGGTGCAACGATGTTGCGTTTTTGTACGATGTGAAAATCGGTAGGTGGCAAAAGCGAGCACTTCACAGAAATGAGCAAGGTATGGCGATGCACACTCTAGTTTACTGCCTGGCTGCGGCTGTCATGTCTCTGATGGTGAACTTGTTATCGGGTGACGCGGATGACGTGGACGACAAAAAGAAGCGTGGAGCGCACGTGATTATGATCTGCATCGGTCTCGGTACCGTCCTTCCATTGGCGATCGTACACACAATACTCTTTGTCTTACTCATGTCGTGCGCATCGGTCCTGGCCGAGACCTTGAGAAGGGCGGGAGAATTGCCTGGACAACTATACAACCTACCGTTGACCGTGTATGTTGCAATTGTTCACAAAATAGAAGATTGGCGTGGAACAACACCCTTTCCCCCACACCTCGAGGCTCTGATTAATGGTGGTGACGGCGGAGACGAAGGACAACAAGAGGGCCCTCCGAGCCCCCCCCCAAGCAAAAAGGGAACCCGTCGCGCACCCGCTCGTGGAAGAGGAGCTAAATCAAGAGAAGCTAAATCACTTGGGGGAGATGGTGCGTCAATCGCAACAAATAGACCAGCCCGAAAGACTACTACACAACAAAATTCGCGTTGGCAACCTGGTGAGCAACCTAAGCAACCTGGTAAGCAACCTTGAGACACCAGCCCTTGCCAAATACCGCCGCTGAATCCTCAAGTCTGTCACCTTCCTAAAAGGACGGGATCACCTAGGCTGGTCAGTAAGGTCGGCGAAAAACGAGTGCATCAACCTCAGTCTTTCAATCGGAAGATGGGCCTTAGTATCCTCTAAGTATCTCCTAGTTTTTTCAGGCATCTTTTGTCGGAATCTAGGAGTAAGGGTTATTTGTGCGTCCATGCGGTCAAGTACCAGTGACGTCAACTCCTCTTCAGAAATTTCGGCTTCTTGCGCTCCTGCAGTTCGTCTATACTTCGATAACCTTTCCGCAGTTTTGCCACGATTTCTTATACCAATAAGCAAACGACTGTCTCCCTTTTTAAACCATTCAATCACTTGCGTGATTTCCGCCGAGTATATATCTGCGTCATATCCTTCGGGCACATCCAGCCCTGCTTCTCTCTCTCCTCCTCCTCGCCTCTTTTCTTCTCCCTCCCCTTCTTCAAATCGCTTTCGACTGATTGTGGCAAGTTTTACCACCTTCTCTGCAATCGCGGTGGCCAGGTCGCCCTTCTCAACATCGGACAGACTACCCCAACCACCACGTCCTCCCAGCTTTTGTACAACTGTTTCCGCGAGGGCCGTCCCAAAAGTGTTGTCGGTACTCGTCATCTCTGCTAATAATTTTCGAAACTCTTCAACCTGTGTCGTGGTGCCCCACATTTCGGAGATGAGAGCGCCCGTGGTACCGACGAGTTTTTCATTCCGGTCTTCTGATGTTTCTTCATGGTTAGCAAGCGCCCGGCGAATGCTTGTAATGTCCGAAGCCATACTCTCTAGATCGACGTCTCGCAAGACGGCGGCCTTCTGTCGGACAAGGCTAGCCAATACCTCCTTGACATCATCGGTGAAGATAAGGGACTCGCCGTCTGAAACTACAGGCGCCGCGCACCGGTCGGCCGACTTCTCGGCATGCTCTGCCAGTCCCTCGACAAGCGCTTCTTTCAAACTGGATAAATCTTCGCCAGATAGTTTTACGTTTCCCGCCTGTATCAGAGAGTTCAGCTTATCGTTTATCCCTTTAATGGCCGCGTCGTGCTTTCCATCGAGTTTCTTCAGCTCCTGTCCGATGTTGCAAATCTTGTCATGCGAGTTCGCACTGCTTCCCAACTCAGAGTAAATGGAAAGCAACCTGTACCAATTCAGCCCCAAAGGCTGGTTTCCAGCTCCATACGCATTCATCGTCGCTTCTTATCTTCCAACAACAAATTTATTTCAACAGCAGACATTCTGGCAAATCACTCCCTACGGGGAATCCGCGACAGGGTCCACCGTGTTCAAGTAGGCGCAGCTTTCGCGTGCTTGATTTGATTTTTATTTATTATTTTAGTGTTTGAATCAATAATTTAATCTAATAATTTTGGAAAACATTACATAAAACATAGGGTGGAGTGTGCAACCCTGCCCCATCCCCGTCATCGGCCACCTCATCGTC
>JAMASZ010000203.1 GCA_023301585.1 Alphaproteobacteria bacterium
ATAGCAATAAATAAAAAATCTCTTAAATCACTGAAAAACAACAATAATTTCACTTTATTTGTAATGTTAACTTAGTATTTACTATAATAAGATATAAAGAATAGATACAGATAGTAAGTAAGAAAGAGAAACAAATGGCAGGACGTAACGGACCATCAACACCACAGACACCAGACGCGAATGGTCAATTCGGCGCCGCTGCAGATGATTTCCAACAAAAATTCATTGAGGCTTTAGACCTCTCTACTTGGCAAGCAGGTAAACTTTGGGTAAGTGGCGACAAGCTTGGTAGCATTAGAGGAATATTAGGTGATAGGCCTACAGATCAAGTACTAGATGCTTTTGCAGAAGCAGACCCATCAACAGCAAGTCTAATGGCTAAAATAAAAGCTGAACCTGAGCTTGCTACAGCACTTCATAAAGCTTTAGTTCAAGATGAAACGATGCTTACTGGATTTGCAGAAATGCGTGACCCAAACAGCTCTGAAATTAACTTGGCTGATATTGAAAAAACTTTAGAAAATCCACTAGCAGTTAAAGCGATGACAAACCTGCTAGAGAAAGTTGCTGACGGTTCAACAGTTCCAGGAACTGATACAGATGTAAGTTTCACACATGTTCAAAAAGTTTTAAGCGACTATAAAAAAGACGGTGTTCAAGGCGCTGTTATCGCGATGCAAGAAACAGGTGTTGATTTACCTGCAGGCGAGATGAGTGGCGAAGTTCTTATGCAGTTCTTCAGCGATTTAATGAGAGACCCGTCAATGGCGGTGAACAACCTGATGGAAACAATGGTTGAATACGGTCAAATGGATATTGAACAGGCAAATATGCTTAAAGGTTTCATGCAGCCATTTGCAGGATTCGCAAAGTTTGCCGCAGAGCCTTACGTAGAATATGCTCAAAAATATGGTTTAACGCCAGGTAAGTTTAAAGAAACGCTTGCAACTGCAAAAGGCAGCGCGCAAGAAGCAGGTGAAGAATTAGGTGAAAAATACGGTACAGGTGAAGGTGCTAATATTTACGGTAGTAGAGACCTTGCTAGCTACAAAGCACACTTGGAATCTGCTCAAAAAGTAACCGATAAAGGCGTAGATGTTGAGGTTGCAGACTTAAAGCCTGGCGAAACAAGAGCAGAACCTGAAGTAGGATCAACTTTTGATACCGCTAGAGTTGGTGATGTTACACAAAGTTCAGCATTTGGTGGTACAGACCCTCAAGTTGCTGCAGGTGCTAAGCCAGCGACACTAGACGCGGCATAATTCACGCCATATATAAAGAATTCTAAGAACAGCTCATCACCTTGATAGAGCTGTTTTTTCTTGCGTTTTTACCCCCACGCCTTATTGTCTTGAGCCATGACAAAGCCATTAAAAGAAATTCGTAATTTCGCGATTATCGCGCATATTGACCACGGTAAGAGTACCCTTGCCGACCGCTTAATCCAAACCTGTGGAGGGCTGGAAGAGCGTGAGATGAGCGAGCAAGTCCTTGATAACATGGATATCGAGCGTGAGCGCGGTATCACCATCAAGTCACAGACTGTCCGCCTTGCGTATAAGGCAAAAGATGGTATTGAATATCAATTAAACCTAATGGATACCCCAGGGCACGTGGATTTTGCCTATGAGGTATCACGCAGCCTCGCTTCTTGTGAGGGCTCCCTTCTTGTTGTGGACTCCACTCAAGGGGTTGAAGCACAGACCCTCGCTAACGTTTACCAAGCCGTTGAGAACAACCACGAGATTCTACCCGTCATTAACAAAATTGACCTACCCGCCGCCGACGTTGAAAAAGCAAAGGCACAAATCGAAGACGTAATTGGTCTTCCTGCCGATGATGCCGTCGCCGTGTCAGGTAAGACAGGAATCAACATTGATGAGCTGTTGGAAGCAATCGTTACCAAATTACCACCACCGCATGATGGCGACCCAGATGCGCCGACCAAAGCACTGCTGATTGACAGTTGGTACGACATCTATCTTGGCGTTGTTATTTTGGTGCGCGTTATCGATGGGAAGTTACGCAAAGGGCAGAAAATAAAATTCATGTCCAATGGCGCGACGCGTGAACTTGACCGCGTTGGTATCTTCACACCGAAACACGTGCTTCTTGACGAACTTGGTCCGGGTGAAATGGGCTTTATCACGGCGTCCATCAAAGACATCACAGAAACAAAAGTTGGTGACACCATCACCGATGATAAAAACCCCTGCACCGAAGCCCTACAAGGGTTCAAACCATCTATCCCAATGGTGTTCTGCTCCCTCTTCCCAGCGGACGCAGGCGATTACGAGAAACTGCGCGAGAGCCTTGGCAAACTTGCCCTAAACGACTCCTCCCTGCACTACGAAGTCGAAAGCTCTCAGGCACTTGGACTTGGTTTCCGTTGTGGCTTCCTTGGACTGCTCCACATGGAAATTATCCAAGAGCGTTTGGAACGTGAACACGACCTCGACCTAATTCCAACCGCGCCCAGCGTGGTCTATAAAATCAACCTCACCAATGGCGAGCAGATTGAACTTTATAACCCTGTCGACATGCCAGAGGTTCAACGTATCGAGTCAATCGAAGAGCCGTGGATTAAAGCAACCATTTTAGTCCCCGATGAATATTTAGGTGGCCTACTCCAACTATGTCAAGAACGTCGCGGCGAACAAATCGACCTGACCTATGCGGGTAACCGCGCCATGCTTGTTTACCGCCTACCGTTAAACGAAGTTGTGTTTGATTTCTATGACCGCTTAAAATCCATCTCGCGTGGCTATGCGTCATTTGATTATACGTTGGACGGCTACAAAGCCAATGACTTGGTCAAACTTGAAATCCGCGTGAACCAAGAAAACGTCGATGCGCTTGCGATGATTGTCCACAAAGACGCCGCCGAATTTCGCGGTCGCGGTTTATGCGAACGCTTGAAGGAATTAATTCCACGCCAGATGTTCAAAATCGCTGTGCAAGCCTGTTTGGG
>JAMASZ010000204.1 GCA_023301585.1 Alphaproteobacteria bacterium
TTATTTTTTTGCTACTTTTAAAAAACTCATCTCCACAGGAAGAGAAATAAAATTGATTCCAAATAGTATCATTGGTAGCATCACGTTTTCACACCTCCCTGGCTGAGCAATGGCTTTCGTGTTGGACTGTGCGGTCTTGCTGGCCTCCGCTGTTGTATCCAGCGTACTCAAGCTCGTGTCTCAAACGATACGCGTGTCTACT
Organism: Alphaproteobacteria bacterium; assembly: GCA_023301585.1. Lineage (GTDB taxonomy): Bacteria > Pseudomonadota > Alphaproteobacteria > Micavibrionales > Micavibrionaceae. The sequence goes on from JAMASZ010000204.1 coordinate 203, forward strand.
GTGATACATAAAATCGTCAAGAAACTGGACAGGGGCAACACAAAGGTGGGTGCATTGGTACTCAAAGCCTCGAGGTCGCCGTAAGCAAACAACTCTCCCGTGCCCAAGTTGGCGTACGCCAGATGTCGTACCGACAGCGGTCCAAAGTCCGCCAAGAAGGGTGCGGACACCTGGCCCTTGTGGAGAATTGCATGAGTGTAATCGGAGTAGTCGGCCTTCCCTCCCACATTAGCGTACACGAAGTCCCAGTCATAAGGGTTGCCTTTGGCATCCGTGCTGCTGAACTCTATGCGCGGTAGGTCGGGGAAAAGAGGGTCCACCACGAACTCTTCGCCGACAGTGGTTGCAGGCGCGTAGTCGTTTGTCACAAAGGTCAAGCCAAAGTCGGTGTTGACGACAACACTGACTGTGTTCATGGCAACGTTCGTCACCGAAGCGATTACCGCGTGATCCACGCTACCATTCATTGCAACGATCGAGTCATTCAGTTCATACAACAGGTCGTCCCCGGTCAGCGCGCAGTCAAACTTACCGAAAATACCACCACCACCCGAGATATTTCCGGTGGCATAGTTCATCAATTTAGAAAATTGGAACGTTTTTTGGTCCGAAAGCGGTTGGACGAGTCCAGAAATACCTCCCGAGTTTCCCCCAGTAATGTTTCCCGTCATAGCGTTCACGAGCGACTCGATCGGCCCACTGTCCACATCACTGGAACTGGAAATTCCTCCGAAAATACCACCGGTAGCAGCTCCACCCTCGAGATCGCCGTGCATTGCATTGATCACGCTTTCAATTTGCACGCCTCCACCGTACCACCCGATGACCCCGCCGCTGTAGGAGTCGGATGTGTTACCGCCAGGGAATGTAGCTACATTTCTCACATAGGACAGCGTTGAACCAGCTGAACTACCATAGAGTCGTCCTATGACACACCCTCTTACTGTTGGGGATTGGGCCAAGTCAATTGTTCCACTCAGCGTCAGTCCATGAACGGTGCTATCAGCACATTGCCCAATCAGTGACCCAGAACATGATGCAGATGCTGGCCCACCGGCCAAGGTGGTGCCTACATCGAAGTCTCCCATGCAGTTGTACAGCTCAGACTCATGCAATCTGCCGCACATAAAACCACTGGTATCTCCAAACCCGCCCACCATCCAGACCCCAGTGAGTCGAATATTCTGCAGTATGGACCCGACTGCGTACCCGAAGAGACCGGTGTGCTCAACGGAGTTGTCTGTGTTTCCATACGACCAATGACGTATCTCAAAATTACCACCGTCATAATCGGCCATAAAAACGTCCGTGTCGTTGCCGATAGGAACGATGTGCTGATGGTGGTACAACAGGTCGATGTCTCTCGTCTGTACAAACTTTGTGTCCGCTCCCCAGTAGCTGGTTGGCGCATTCCCGGCATCCACGTACAATCCCCCCTTGTGCATAACTTGAAGGACGTGAGCTACTGAGCTCACCTCGTAGTTTCCGTCAGCATCAACGACCCACGATGGCGCGACCTCGTATTCAAGAACGGTAGTGGCGCTTGTGCTGATGACCGGTATAGAACCATACTTGAACAACTCGCCTGTATCGGCATTGGCGTACGTCAGATGCTTTCCCGTGACCTCTCCACCGAAATCGGCGACAAACGGCTTTGACATCTTCGATCCGTGGATGTTGGCGTGCGTGTACGCCAGGTACTTGGTGGTGTTTCCTCTCACATTGGAAAACACAAAATCCCACTCGTACACGTTGCCCTGGTCGTCTGCCCCGCTCAATTCAGTATACGGTAGGTCGGGGAACATGGGTAACACCACAAACCCTTCGCCTACACTTATTGCTGGGGTGTAGGCGTTGGAAGTAAACGTCATGCCGAAATCAGTGTTGACCACAGCCTCAACCACTGCTGTGCTAAAAGCCGATCCTGAAAGTGTACCGGTGACCGCGTCGTGAACGGTGCCGTTCATTGCCACGATCGAGTTGCTTAATTCAAAGGAGAATTCGGAGAGTGAGGTCGAGCAATACCCGATGATCGCCCCACCGCTGCTGCCTAGAATACTGCCGTTCATATAGTTGATCATCCTTGTCAAGGAGAGCGCAGTGCAGCTACCGCTGAAAGAGCAAAACCCGACAACACCACCACCACCACTCGAAATGTTTCCCGACATGGAGTTGATCAGGTTGTCCAGTGGACCGTTCATAGCCTTTGATAGGATAATACTTCCAACGACACCGCCGGCACGGCTACCTTCTATATCGCCCTCCATTGCGTTCAGTATGTTCGAGACCCCGGGGGTACCAGTGAAGTATCCGATTACGCCACCACATTTTTTCGTCGACTTCAACCCACCGGGAAAGGTCGCGATATTGCGGACATTCAAAATCGACGAATCCAGGTTGGAAGTACCCGCAGTCTGTCCAATGACACCCCCTAGGACTGTGGTACAATTCGAAATGTCAACTGTTCCGGCCAATGTCAATCCGTAAATAGTACTTTCGAGGAATAATCCAATAAGTACTCCACAAGCGGACCCTGTTCCAGTACCTATCGTCGTGCCCTCGTCGAAATTGCCTTCACAATTTAAGATGTGACTGCCGTCACGAAACACATCGACAACTTCAGCACACAAAAATCCACAGTACTTGGAAAATCCCCCTGCCGTCCACACTCCTGTAAGACGCAAGTTCATCAAGGTAGCGTTTCTACAGTTTCCGAAAAGACCTACATTTGACGTTGAATTGTCCGAGTTGTCGTACGACCAATTGGAGATCGCGAACGTTTGCCCGTCGTACGTACCCACGAAGCCATCTCTGTAGTCTTGGCCCATAGGAATAATGTCTTGGTGAAAGTTGGCCAAGTCAATATCCACTGTCTGAACGTACTTTGCGCTTCGGTACTGCGTGCTCGTCCCCGGCGCCTCCCCGTCATCCGTGTAATGGGCCCCTTGGTGCATAAGCTGAATCAAGTGTTGGGGGGAACTGATCTCGTAGAAATCTTCGGCATTCTTAACCCAAGTGACCGTGCTCATACCGGATTCTTCATGATCGCGTGCAACATTATATTTTTAGATTTAACCAAATTGTACATCTTTTAATTTGTCGCTCGTAGCGGGGGACTGTGCAGACTCTCAACACAAGGGAGCCTGAAGGAAAACCTTTCTTGAAAAGGTCGTGGACTGCGTGAATTACGCGGACATGGCCTCGAGACATGCAACAAGACGTCTGCGGCGATTTCGTTTATCCGTCCCGAAAAATTTAAACGGATGGTTCGTCAACAGGACGTTTTGCGGAAAAAAATTGTTGTCATAAGAAAAGACATCGCAACAATGCCCGCTTGCAAAGACGGAAAAAAGAGGAACTATTACGGACGTTGCGTGAAGGATTGCAAAAGGGAGAGTCAGGAGAGGATTAACTCTAGGTGCGTCCAGGTCAAGAAAAAAGGATACGTTTTCAACAGGCTGTCCAACCGCCTGGTCGCAAAAGACGGGAAGGTGGGTAAGTGGATGCGAGGAGGAAGGCACCCCAGGCTTGCACGGGGGCCCACCTACGCTGCCGAGATGAAGAAAAAATACGGCGTTTCGTCCCGCAGATAAGAAACTTAACTTCGGGCTCGAAGCTGAGAGTTCTTAATCAAGACAACTTGCAAAATGTAGCGAATTATATTATTATAGTAAATATAATGAATAACTAAGACAATTGTTTGAAACATTTTAGCCTCAAATTCAGTGGAAAAGGCGTACACTTACGTCGCGACAGTAAACATGTTCAAATGAAGAATTTGGCAAATATAATATTGCCTGGGCGTACATCATACAGGGCCATAAAAACATGAGCCAACCGGATCCACTGACCGCTAGGCTTATGTCCCGTATCGGGATTCACCCCAACAACCACCTGCTCCCCCCCGTGCACAACGTGGGCGTCGTGTTCTTGAAGGAGGAGTTTGCGGAAGGCGAAGAGGATTTGCACGTTGCGCGTCTTGCCCTACAAGAGTTTGAGGCAAATCCTAGTGATGATAATCAGACCGATCTATTCGAGGCAATGGCAAAACTGGAAGACAGAGAGAGGAACTACGCAGGCTATTTCGCGAGGACATTTGGCAAAGATTCCAATACAATAATCAAAGGCTGGAAAGATTGGCAGAATGAACAAACCTCCGACGATGATTCGGATGTGGGTGACGGGGGTGCTTCAGAAACAAAAGAATAATTCGTAAAAATCTCGCGCATTCTTGAAAAGAACTGTTGTAAAAACAACACGAACCCATAATAAATTTGTAGCTTCTAGACTATTATAACAAACCACCTCAACATGGAAACAACTCTCGCCAGAAATTTAGACAATTTGCTCCTGTCCGAGTCGGAAGTGCAAGACATGCGGGCCAACGTACACATCAGAGTTCACGACTTCAAGGGTCTGGCGGAAGACCAGCGTCTCGCCAAATTCAGTGACGTCAAAGAAGCTTGGAGTCAGTTCGCGGATATCTGCCAGGGAGAAGTTGACGCGGCACACATCTCCAAGTTTGCGGCCGCCATCAAGGGCAGGCCCGAGAGCGAAGACATGCACACCGACTACGTTGTCGTCATCTCCGTCAGCAGGCACGTGCTCGGGTACGCTCTCGTGTCCGAGGACGCGGTCGAGCACGTTGGTGTTGACAGGAACAACTACAACCACAACAAGGCCCTCGGCATCAAGCTGCTCTGCGCCCGCAAGGCCAGCGGTATCGGCACGCAGCTCGTTCGCGTGTGCGAGAACCTGGCGCGGCACCTGAAATGCGCCAGCATTCATCTCGAGGCCGTGCCGACGGCCTACGGTTTTTACAAAAAGATGGGCCTCGACCCCTTCCGTCGAGCCAAAGACGCCTGCTCACCAGGGTACACGGACGCCGACGCCCAAAAGTTCGAAGTGGCCATTCGTGCGATGGCGCAGTCGTTCCGACCCGCGAGCGACGGAAGAGTGTCTATCAACCCGGAGGCGTCGTACGACCGGTTCATGGGCGGGAAAAAAACAACAGAAGCACAGAGAGCCGTCCTGTCGGGCATCTTGTCGTCGAAAATAGTGCCGAGGGCCGATGTGTGGAATTGGACCGCGGGTGTGCACAGAATTTGGCTGATTGCGGAGCTCAACAAGATTGCACACGCGTTCTTTGTAAATACAAAAAATACAGTGCCGATGTCCAAATGCTTGCTGACGCCTACCGAAGCAGACAAAAACCACGGTCGCACGAGTCCGACGACGACCGCATCAGAACCACAGTGCGTTGTTCTCGCAGCCAGCGGAGACGTTTTGCACTGCGACGTGTACATGTCAGACACGGACTGACTGATTTGCAGAGGGGCCCCGTACATCAACAAACGCGAATAATTTGGTTCTCGTGTATACCCAATATACGTTTGGTTCATACCCATCTGCGGTCCCCCCCCAGCAACCAATCTTTCCGAACCACATTCGTTCACACCTCGCCACCGCCACTACCCACAGGGCGTACATAACTTGTGCAAAAGAAGTGACAGCAGCTGTGCCGAGGGATCCAACGAGTGCCGCTCGATCCTCTACACCTTCTTTGCAACAACAAGGTACGTGTGTATATGCGTGCCTGTGCATTGCGCTCGATCGGATCACACGCGACAGATTGATGCAAATAATTTTTGTAATTCTTCATAATTCGCCAACGTATACAGCTTTAAATTTACATCCAAAAAAAACCAACCCTCTCCCACTCCTCGTCTATTTCCAACACAACAGGCGGCCATGCTGCCCACCTCCAACGTAGAATCCACGCTACGATCTACTCGCGAAGGCTCAGAGGACGAGCATCGATACAGGATAGGCGTCGTGCACAACTTTCAACAGCAGATCCAGATCTTGACATCCCACCGCCAATCGACCTCCTCTTTTGCGCGCGAAAGCAGGAGCGCAGAGGCAGCAGCAACAGCAGCAGCACCAGCAACAGCAACAGCAGCAGCACCAGCACCAGCAGCATCCGTCGACATGCCTCCCCCGAACAGTGTGGACAACGCAGGCAACACGCCCTTGCACGACGCCTGCAAGGATCAGTCGACCGCCCAAGCCGCACTCATCCTCTTGGACCTTGGTGCAGACCCCGCGTGTCGGAATTTTAACGGAGAAACTCCGATGCACTGTGTGAGTACCACCGCGCACGCGGAGATTGTTCCGATCCTGCAGAGGAGAGGAGCCGACGTCAACGCGCGGAACATGCGCGGAGAGACGCCCCTCCACGCCGCCGTCCGCAGAGGCAACTTCGAGGTAACACGAGCCCTGTTGCTTGCCGGCGCCTACGCGACGCTGCGAGACAACAACGGAATGTCTGCGCTGGACCTCGCGTGTATGCGCCAGCGGGAAGACATCGTGCGCTCGATGGTCAACACCTTCGCCGTCAACGCGACCTTGACAAACGCCCAAGGAAAGTGCGCCCTGCACGTCGCGGAGGGTGAGGCGATCGTACACACGCTCGTCGACGCCGGGGCCAGCGTGAGCGCCCGCGACAACAGCGGCAGGACGCCCCTGCACCTCGTCTGCGGAAGAGAGGAGGGCACCCTGCGCGCTCTTCTAGACCGCGGCGCCGACATCAACGCCAACGACTACTGCTTCAACACACCGCTTCACGTTCTTGTAGGCGGAGGAGGAGGACACGGCGTCAGAGGACAGGCGCTGTTCCTTCTCAGCAAAGGGGCCGACGTCCACGCCAAGAACGACACAGGCAAGACGCCCCTCCACGTCTCCACCAAAAAAGGGGTAGTCGCCCTGGCACGAGTTCTGCTCGACGCAGGAGCCGGGCCCGACACGCGAAGCCACGGCGGCATCACCCCCATGATCGTCGCCGCCACGCACAATCGGCCGCGACTAGTACATATCCTGAGCCAATATCGGGGAAACGTCGACGCCGCCGACAACATCGGACAGACACCGCTACACTACGCCGTCTTCAAGGGACTTGGGGGAGTCGTCGCCGCCCTCCTGCACGCGGGGGCGGACCCGTTCCTCCGCACACACAAAGGAAGGTCGGCGCTGGACATCGCCGTCGTCTACGGCCGCAGCGCCCTCGTAGACCAGATGATGAGCGCTCCGAACCCGGACCTTCGCCAACACCTCGGGAGTGGCGACAACCTCGGACAGACGCCCCTGCACCACGCCTGCAGAAACAGTACTCTCGCGGTCACGAAGCTGCTCCTCGCCGCGGGAGCGGACCCCGCGGCCAGGGACAACTCCGACATGTCGCCGCTCGACGTCGCCGTCGTCCACGAGAGTGACTCCATGGTCGACCTGCTCGTCGAGAGCGGCATGGACATTCAAGACGCCGATCGGCAGGGGTGGACGGCGCTGCACTACTCCGCCAAGAAGGGCTTTTTACAAATATCGACAGCCCTCATGGACGCCGGAGCCGAAGCAGACGCGCGGAACGCCAACCAAGTCTCGCCACTCGACATCGCCGTAGGCGAAGGACACACACTCCTCGTCTCCCACATGGTCGGGAAACACGGAGCGGACGCCACCATCGTCGACACCAACGGCTTCACCGCGCTCCACCTCGCGGAAACCAAGGACATGGTAGACGTCCTCGTGGCGGCCGGAGCCGACGTCAACGTCCGGAACTACGAGGGAAACACACCCCTCATGTACCAAATCGCCGAGGGGGACACATCCCTCATGTACCAAATCGTCGAGCCAAAGCTCGTCGCGGCACTCCTGCACCACGGCGCACTCGTCAACATCCAGAACGAGAAGGGACAGACCGTGCTGCACATTGCCGTGCGCGACGGACGAGGACAGACCACCCTCGAAATCGTCGACATGTTGCTCAGGGCCGGGGCCGACGAGACGCTGCTGGACTGCGACGGGTACGACGCGGAGGGCCTCCTCGACGTGGACGACCCCCTCGCTCTCAAAACGATAGAGATGATACGGTCGGCGCCCAGGGACAGGGCCTGGCGGCGCAGGGGAAATTTTATCATGTCCGTGGAGTTTGGTCGGAGCCCAAACCTATCCATCGTCAACACCAGGGGCCGCAGCGGACGCCAGAAATTTAGCGAGTGGCTCGGGAGCGCGCGAGACAGCAACGAAGGAGTCTTTCGGAACATCGTATCATACCTGTGACTATAGGTGAGGTCAGGGTTCCTTTATCATGTGTAATTTCCCGTTTCTCCAAATGCGCACCGTGTAGTCGTGCGGGTGATTGGCATTGGATACAGTCCACCGAACTTGCCAACTTTGCGGATTACTGTTTATCACGTTTTCAGTAACAGTCCACTGCCCGGGCAGCCTTGCCACAAAATGGTCTACCACTCGCCGATAAACCTGAGCGTCCGAGATTAGACCCGAGGTGTCTGGCAACAAGTTTGTGTCGCCCATGTACTGGCCTTGGTTACCATGAATCAAGCGCGTGTACACCCGCAACCAAAACATTCCCAGATCGTTTCTCACATATGCTTGGAACAAGATGTCGCTCAAGGTGTCCACCCACGGTTGGCCTTGTCTCACCACCGCCACCGCACCAAACAGCATGTGATGTTCTCCGCCGAAACCACACAGAGGATCTGATACAACAGACGCCACGTCACTGATGTCCACGTACCCCCGGACTTGACCCGGCTGATAGCTGTACGATGTGCATCGCATCGCACACGGAACAAAAGGACCCGCGGAGCCAACAAAATCCTCCACGAGGTCCGCTCCCACCGCCTGAATACAGTCTTTGATTATGTCCCTCAGCGTGGCCGAAATCATCGTGCCAAGCGTGACGCGGCCGTGTTGCACCACTACGGAAGTCCTGTTCCGGACAGGGTCGTGTGCGTGCACAACAAAGCTGGGTTTCAACACAATGTAAAATTTCATCAACAGCGGAAACCAGTCCCTTGACATGTTCATCACCAGCGCCGTGCCTGCTCCAACTTGAATGTTGGCGGCACCGGCCTGGCCGCTCTCGAACCACCGCCAAATCTCTGGAACGACTTGGCGCAGAACCGCCCGCAGGGTCGGTGACGCTGGATTTTGATTGTGGTGGACGTAAGCGTGCTTCAGAGCCCTCAAAAAATCCATATCAGAAACGTTCGCAGTAGTGAACGTCGTCTCACAGCAATCAGTTTCCGCATCAACAGTCGTGGCGTAAGGCGGACACCTTCCATTAACCCTGTGAGCCCTATAAACGCCAGCTCTTGGCCTGCACAACTCATGGCCAGTGTGACGGGTCCCTCGCGATACCTCGGGTAGTCGCGCCCTCGACACGGCATCGAGATACGGAATTGTGGTGCCGAGCGTGTCGCCTTCGAAATGCTCCTCGGCCATTGCCTGTCTACAATAATACATACACACAACATAATTGAAATCAATCTGACGCCTTCATCCATGCAGGTGCCGTGGACGCGGATGCCGAGGACGAGGATGAGGACGAGGACGAGGACTTGGGCTTCATGACAAGCGTGTCTTTCTTGCTGGCGTACCTGTCGACGGAAGGGGGCGGGCGGGGGAGTAGAAACATGTAAAATATGCATTTTCTAAGGAGAATTGAATGGTTCAAACTGAATAAAATAAATTCAAACACGCACCTGGTCATCGCCGCCGCCAGCATCGTTGGCCGGCCGACCGACTTCTTGTTGAAAATAGGAAGACGAGCTTTCCTTGCTTTGCACACGTCCCGGCAGACACGACGTGCACGGCCTCCGCGTGGCGAGGTGTGGTTTTGGTCATGATGTGGGCAAAACAAAGTTTCGTGCTTATGTAAGACCGTGGGCGGACAGAGACCTGGAAGACGACGCCGTCGTCTACGTCGTCTGCATCGTCACCCACATAGCATACATTCTCTTATCACCTCCTTGAGTCAACTCAGAAACATTATCTTTACACAAGACTCCTTCGCTACCAACAACCTTCGAATCTCTGGAACGACAATATTCATTCTCCGATCAAACTCCTTCTGTCGACACGACACTACATACTCCCCGTTGATCTGACTCCTGGTTACACATGGCTTGAAATTATCGTACGAGTGCGTGTGGATCCTTACTACGATGTGATCAACGGCATCCGTTCCCGCTAAAAGGCGCATTAGCCGATTCCGGTCGTCTTCATGGGTCGCTATTTCGTCCACCTCTACGTGTAGCAAAGTCAATCCAATCTGCCAAAGCATGTCCGCTCTCTCCGCCGATATCGCACAAGGGAGAGGACAGTCCCACGTCAGGAAGTTGTCTTCCAACTCGGGCATCCGTCGCTGCAGCTCCGCCAGGACGAAGTGCTCGGTCCTGACCTTGAACTTCTTGGCTAGCTCCGGGTGCTCGCTTCGGAGACAGCTTCCACACAGGCGGGCGCCGTCGACCACGTATGCCCCATGACCCCTCTCGATCATTGGAAAAACGATACATGCCGACGAGTTGCATCTTTTGCTTGTGACGTTCGTGTAGCCATCGAGCTTGTGTGCGCCGCACGAGAGAGGCTTTCCCATGACCAGGCCGAAATTTGGTTGTTTGGGGCATGCCTGTGATTCGCATAGTTTGCTTGTGACGTTCGTGTAGCCATCGAGCTTGTGTGCGCCACACGAGACAGGTTTTCCCACGACGAGGCCGAAAGTTGGTCTTGTGGGGCACCCCACGGACTCGCATAGTT
>JAMASZ010000205.1 GCA_023301585.1 Alphaproteobacteria bacterium
GCTAATTTATCTCAAGCCGAGATGTATGACGCTATAAATGATATTTTAAATGGTGATATATCAGAAAATGACATTACAGAATTTTTAACAAATTTATCTAAACGTGACGTAACTACAGATGAAATCACAGGCGCAGCAGAGGTCATGCGTGACATGGCAGCGCAAATTAAAGCCCCTGACAATTCCCTTGATTGTTGTGGTACTGGCGGTGACGGTGTTGGAACTTATAATATTTCAACGGCTGTTGCGTTAATTTGTGCAGCTTGTGATGTCCCTATTGCCAAACATGGTAATCGCGCCGCCAGTTCAAAGTCTGGTGCGGCTGATGTCTTGGAAGCTTTGGGTGTTAATTTAGAGGTGTCACATAGCGTTTTAGAACGTGCCTTAGAAGAATTAAACTTCTGCTTCTTAATGGCACCACAACATCATCAAGCAATGAAACATGTTGCCCCTATTCGTAAAAAATTAGGGTTTAGAACGATATTTAATCTTCTTGGTCCGCTAGCTAACCCTGCAGGGGCGCAGTATCAACTCATTGGTGTTTATGACCCGAAATTGCTTCGCCCCATGGCGGAGGTTTTGAAAAACTTAGGTACTAAATCTGCTTGGATAGTACATGGGCTGGACGGTTTAGATGAAATTACTGTCACGACATCAACTCAGATCGCGATGTTACACACAGATGGCTCGATTGAAGAAACAACCTTAACACCTAATGACTTTGGTTTTTCAAATTCCAGTACAGAAGAAATTTTGGGTGGAGACGCAACCAAGAACGCGAGCGCACTTATGGGCTTATTAAAAGGTGACAGAAGTGCCTATCGTAATATAGCGTTAATAAATGCCTCTGCCGTTCTTAACATTCACGGCAAAACCGACTCTTTAATTGACGGTGTAAAAATTGCGGCGGAAGCCATAGATAGCGGGCGCGCCTTAAAAATCCTTAATGATTATATCAACATGACCAAAATTGAGATTTCAGCCCTATGAGTGTTCTTGCAGAAATATGCGCTAAAAAGGCAGAACACGTCGCTAGTAAGAAACTTGAAAACTCAGTCTCTGATTTAGAGTTAATGATTAAACATGCCGATAAACCGCGTGGCTTTATTCAAGCTTTGAAAGCCAAACCACCTTCTTTAATCGCGGAAGTTAAAAAGGCATCACCAAGCAAGGGCGTTATACGCGAAGACTTTGATGCAGTTGAAATTGCTAAAACATATGAGCGCGCTGGCGCGGCGTGTCTATCCGTTTTGACTGATGAACCGTATTTTCAAGGACATGATGAGTATTTCCTAGCGGTTCATAAGTCCGTTAAACTACCGATGCTTCGTAAAGATTTTATGGTTGATAGCTATCAGGTTTTGGAATCGCGCGCGATGGAAGCTGATTGTGTTTTGTTAATTATGGCTTGCCTATCCGATGAGCAAGCGAAAGAATTTTATGACCTTGCAACGCAATTAGGTATGGATAGTTTATTTGAAATTCATGATGAAGAAGAGTTGGAACGTGCACTTAAACTCTCTCCGCAAATGGTTGGCGTGAATAACCGTAATTTAAAAACACTAGATGTAGATTTGCAAACAGGCTTAGACTTATCAAGAAATATGCCTCCTTCGATTTTAAAAGTTGCTGAAAGCGGTCTAGGCGATTATAAAAATATTCAAGATTTCTCGGCACAAGGATTTGACGCTTTTTTAGTGGGCGAAAGCTTGATGCGACAGGAAAACATTGAAAATGCTGTGCATACGCTAATGGGAAAAACCTCAGAATAGATTTGACACATAACAAGAACTTATGTAGAACTATACATGAACACGCTCTACTGACGGGGCTAAGTCACTTAAATAATAGGAAATTATATCATGCTGACACAGAAGCAACGCGACCTTCTTCTTTTTATCCATGAACGTATGCAACAAGGTGAAATTGCGCCCTCTTTTGATGAGATGCGTGAAGCGCTTGGGCTGAAATCAAAGTCTGGTATTCACCGCTTAATTTCTGCGCTTGTTGAACGTGGTTATTTGGAACGTCTGCCGCATCGCGCACGTGCGTTAGAGGTGAAACGATTGCCTGAAGGCTATACTCCTGGGCAAGAAGATAGCTCTTCTTCTGCTACGACGTCTCGTGAAATTAATCAAGTAATTGCAGCTGCTAGCGTTAATTCAGTGCCTATGTATGGAAGAATTGCTGCTGGTTCTCCTATTGAGGCTATACGCGACGAAAATGGTAGTGTCGACATTCCACCAGGGTTTATTGGTGGCGGTGAACATTACGCCCTAGAAGTTGATGGAGATTCGATGATTAATGCCGGTATTAATAATGGCGATACAGTTATTATTAAGAAATCTCAGCAAGCTAATGACGGTGAAATTATTGTTGCCCTTGTTGATGGTGAAGAAGTGACATTGAAACGCCTTCGTCGTGACAAAGGAAAAGTAATTTTAATTCCTGAAAACGATGACCACCAAGAACAAGTCTACGCCCCTGAACAGGTTCAAATCCAAGGTAAGCTTGTTAGTTTAATGCGTACATACCATTAATTAGAATTTCCTGACTTTCGCGAATTAGCGGGCGTTTGCGCCCAGAGGCGTTGCCCTCGAACATTTGCAACAGTTTCAATCTTAATACCATTACGGCTTAGCCAAACAGAATGCCCGCCATCACGCCATAGGTCGAAGAAATCTATGATATGTTCGGCTTGGCATTGTTTATCTTTAATTGGTACTTGAGCGACGATTAAATCAGCCCATTTACAATCTTCTAAGGCACTTTGGTTATCGAAGCTGATGGCTATTTTTTTACTTTTCATCTCTCCGCGACAGCCATGAATGTCACAAGTTAAAGGCATAGCCCTTAATACCCCCTCCTTTGGGAAAGTTTGTTTATCAGAAATTTTTTGACCGTTGCGACGCATCATGTTTTCAGAGGCATAGCGTTCCTTACGACCAGATGAAAACCAAAGTTTATTTTTATTACCTTTAACAGTCACCAAATCACTGCTCCCTGTGACTTGAAGGTCAGGTTGTTTATGCATGAACGTGGGTATAAGCAACACAGTAAAGTTGACCAAGCCAATGAACCTTAAACGCCCCTGCCACAACATGAAAAATAAAGATGATACAACCATCGCGATAAAAACAGAATTTGACCAGACCGGCATTAAGAATTGAGCGCCTTCTAAATTAGCCGTCCAATGCGCAGTCGCCAAAATCCAACCAACGCCCCATTCAGTTATTGGTAAAATTAAGTTTTCCAACCCTAATGGCATGAGTAAGTAGGCAAGCACAGCGGTCGGCATAACGATGAATGCCATCAACGGAACTGCAACCATGTTGGCGAGCACACCCCAAACGGCATAATTTTGAAAATGATAAAGTGCAAATAAACCAGTCGCCCCTCCTGCGATGATGGTGGTTAAAATAACCCCAACCATATAAAGGCTGGCGCGTTTTAAAATGCCTGATTTGCGGTTCACCGCAATCCAAACAGGACGAATGTAATCATAGAAACAAATGAGCGCTATCACAGCAGCATAAGACATTTGAAAACTGACGCTCACTAGGCTTTGTGGTGATATCAGTAGAATTACAAAAGCTGATAGTGCGACTAAACGCAGCGAAAAAGCTGTGCGATCAACCATTACAGCAACTAAAACTAAGCCCGTCATCATTAATGCGCGTTGTGTTGGTATGGTTGCACCTACAATTAACGTATAGAAGATTGCACCGATAAGCGCGAAAACCGCTGCCCATTTTTTAATGGGGTAATTCAGTGCTAGCTTTGGAAACAACGCCAAGAATAAACGGCTAAAGAAAAATAAAATTCCAGCCACCATACCCACGTGCATCCCAGAAATGGCAAGTAAATGAGCAAGCCCAGACGCCCGCATTGCGTCACGGTCATCGTTTGTAATGGCACTTCGTTGCCCCGTCATCAAAGCAGTCACTATTGATTGTGATGGTGCGTTTGTTTGGGCTGTAATTTTATCAACGATTTTTGTTCTAAGTTTCTTAAGCATAATCGAAAAACCTTTGTCCTTAGGCTTTTCGAGAACTTCAGGCTGGGTGTAACTGAACCCAACTGCCCCTATCCCCTTAAAATACGACAAACGTTGAAAGTCGAAAGCATTGGGGACGATTGGCGGAGATGCAGG
>JAMASZ010000206.1 GCA_023301585.1 Alphaproteobacteria bacterium
AGCTGTTGTAAATGACCTTGACGCTCTTGAATCAGCGGCACCAGTAATGCCAAAGGCTGAGAAAATTGTGAACACTCAATCAATGGAAAGCGTTAGCACGGAAGTTGTGAGACAAGGTAGAACAGTTAGTACTGATCCAATGATTTCAAGAATGGATACATCAGCACCGACACCGTACAAACCAATGATTAGTAAAAGACGTTCAGTTCCTGCAATGCAACAAAGCGCATCTGTAGAAACTAGAACTGAAGTTCAAACACCTACTGCACCTTCATACACACCGCCAGCACCATCTGGTAGCAGCGAAATCCCACCAAATGCACGTGCAGGTGAATGTTATGCGAAAGTGTTAATTCCTGCGGTTACTGAAAACCAATCAAAACGTATTCAAGTTTCTGAAGAACGTAAAGTATTAGCAAGAATTGTTCCTGCTCAATATAAAGTTCAAACAGAGCGTATTAAAGTAAGTGAAGCACGTAAGTTTTGGAAACAAGGTCGTGGACCAATTGAAAAAACAAACCAACTTACTGGTGAGATTTTATGTTTGGTTGAAGAGCCTGCACAGTACAAAACAATTGAAAAGCGTGTTTTAGTTTCTCCTGAAAAGCCTGAGTACCGTATGGAACCAGCACAGTTTGAAACAATTACTAGAACAAGCACTATTCAAGCAGAACGTTTAGAATGGCGTCGTATCTTGTGTGAAACAAACGTAACACCAAAAGTTGTAATGGAAATTCAAAAATCTCTACAGTCTAAAGGTTACAGCGTGGGCGGTATTGATGGTCGTTTCGGTGGTCAAACACTTCAAGCTATCAGCCAATACCAAAGCAAAAATGGTTTGGCATCACGTGGTATCACGTATGAAACTTTAAACAGCTTAGGCGTTAACTTAAACGGAGTTTAAGTCTTATGGATGTCACTCCTCTCGTTCGCGAGGGACAGCAAATTATACAATCTTACGCCGCTGGAGTTTTTCGCATCAGCGGCGTAAATTTTGACCACGCTGTACTCGTCTTCCCTGAACAAACAATTAAATGGAATGCTTGCGATGATTTTAAAGAATTATCCGAACAGCATTTTCAACAGCTCATTGATATAGCTGATGAAATTGATGTGGTGTTGTTAGGGACTGGCGCCACGATGCAGTTTTTTAACCCTGAGCTAAAGCAGGCCCTAAGCCAAAAAGGTCTACCTATTGATTCAATGGATACAGGCGCTGCCTGTCGTACTTACAATGTGTTAATGGCAGAGGGCAGGCGTGTGGTAAGCGCTTTAATGCCGAGTAAATAACCGTTTACTTATGCTTTAAAGAATAGGATTTTCAAAGATGAAAACAACGTTTCTTATTATTCTAACGTGTTTATTTTTAACTAGCTGTAGTCGTGAACCTTCTCATATTCCTTCTGTATTATCTTTACCCAAAGCTCTGGTTACTAACACAATAGAAAATTCAGTATACAACGCGAAGCGTCGCAAAGTTAAAGAATATGTCGTCGCAAATTATGATGGTTTAAAACTTGAGATAAAAAACGGCGAAGGCGCACATTTAGGTGAGCTTTTGTCTAAAGCAAATGTTCAAGATACGGAATCCACAAAAAAACAATTACAACGTGACTATGAAGTGATGTTTGAAAATGTAGATTTAATGACAGAATCTATGATAAATAAATACTCTTTCATTTACATCAGCCAGTCACGAGAAAAACTCAAAACCATAAATGGGTTTACTTACACCCAAGCATCGAAAATCATAAGTTCATATTTAAACAAAAATATGAACGATTTCGAGAGTGCTTTACGCGAGAAGAATTCTAGAAACATTCAAAGTTTGGTCGATGAATTAAACATTCAAGAAAGCGACCGAAGAAAAATATTCCTAGATTTTATTTTGGAACAACATGAAAACTATTTTATAGAACCTGTGGTTGTCGGGGTTATGGTTGCTCAATAGAGCAACCAACCCCAACAAATTGGCACTTATTTAGCGCCTTCAAATAATTCAGCCACATAATCCCAGTTGACCATGTTATCGACGAACGCTTCTAGGTATTTAGGGCGCGCATTACGGTAGTCGATGTAATAGGAGTGTTCCCAAACATCACAACCAAGAAGGGCTGTCTTCCCAAACACAACTGGGTTCTCACCATTTGGTGTTTTTACAATTTCTAATTTACCAGTGGCATTATCCATTGCTAACCAACACCAACCAGAACCGAACTGTGTGATACCTGCATCAATAAAATCTTTACGGAAGGCATCGTACCCGCCCAAATCCTCTTTGATTTTAGCTTCAAGCGCACCGTCCATAGACGTGCCGCCACCATCTTTCTTCATCCAATTCCAAAAATGTAGGTGATTATAATGCTGACCTAATTGATTGAATAAGCCTGCCTTTGCTGGGTCTTTATGGGCGGCAATCATTGCTTCTTCTAAAGAGAGATCTTCAAGCCCAGTTCCTACGATTAACTCATTACCCTTAACAATGTAAGCGTTGTGGTGTTTGTCGTGATGAAATTCTAACGTCTCAGCTGACATATATGGATCTAACGCGTCATAAGCGTATGGAAGTTTCGGAAGTTTAAAAGGCATCATTATCTCCTGTAGTGTTAATATTATCTAACTACCCTAACACCTATATAAGAGCATTTGTTCCAAATACTTCAATAAATACTGTTATTTTTAACGGCATCATGGTTAAAAAGAGCATGGCTATAACTTACAGTGGAAATTTAATAAATCAACAAGATCCAGAGCGTTTCTTGCTCAGCGTTTTGATGCCTGCGCAATATCATCAAGCGTTATGGGCGTTGTTTGCTTTTAATTATGAGGTATCTAAAACGCGTGATGTTGTTACTGAAACAACTATTGGGTTAATAAGGCTTCAATGGTGGCGAGAGGCAATCGGTGAGATATATGACGGTAAGCCTGTACGTGAACATCAAGTGCTAACCGATTTGGCAAATGCTATTAAGCAATATGAATTGCCAAGAGAATTATTTGAAACATTAATTTACACCTATGAGTTTGATTTGGAGGGCGTTGCTCCCGCGAATGAAAATGGCTTAGACTTGTATCTGGACGGAACGGAAGCGACTTTGTCGCAATTAGCGATTGCTATTGTTGGTGGTCAAAATAACGATACGCTCGTTCATGCTGTTTCTAGAGATTACGGTAGAGTGCGGATTGCCAGAACCCTCCCTAATATGCTCTCAAGCGGTCATGTAATGATTTCAAGTGATGTATTAGAAGCACATAATTTAAACTCTAAAAAAATATGTGATTTCAATTGTAAAGAACAATTAACTGATGTTTTAAAACAGTTTTTAAGCGGTGTGCATTTTAAAAATAAACCAAAGAATAAATACCTAAAAGCGTTAAGCATTATCAGTAAAATACACCACAAAAGAATAGTAGCTAATAGCCACAATGTATTTAAAAGTGAGTTTGGTCGACCTCCACGTTTTTTTGCACTTCGTGTGTGGCTGGGAAGCCTGTAGCGCGTTGACATAAGGTTGATATAATGTAAATTGCTGTTTTTTAATAACAAAGCATTAGAGGTTCATATGGCTGACACAGATTGGCAATTCATCGAGTTAGGTAAAAGAGTTGGTAGCAACGCTACAGTAACAACGTTGGCGCGACCGCTGGTTATAAGCGAGGATAAGTTAGTTGGGCGTTTCAATAGCATGCTTAATCAGCCTGATTTGAGTGACTCTGACGCACTTAAGGTGCAACTTATTCAAGATGCTTTTACCTCTGCTGGGCGTTCTCTACCAAGGGCTTCTGAGAGAGCTGCTAAAGCGGCGCGTCAAAAAGGTGCTGAACCGTCCTAATTAACGGTTAAGCCCATTTTCTCATATCTGCAAGCGCACGGTCAGCCATAGCTTTTTTGCGGGCGCGCCCTTTTTCTTTGCCTTTTAAGCCTTTTTTCTCTTCTGCACTTAACTCATAAGGGGGGAAGAGACCAAAATTGACGTTCATCGGTTGGAAGTTATCGGCATTACCACCACCAGTAATGTGACTTAATAATGCACCCATCGCTGTCGTTTCCACGGGAGGAAATGCTTCAATTCCAAGGGCTTGCGCCGCGGCGAAGCGACCGGTCATGAGACCGACTGACGCGCTTTCGACATAACCCTCACAGCCAGTGATTTGACCCGCAAACCGAATGCGAGGTTCGGCTTTCATGCGTAATTGTCCGTCCAAAAGCTTTGGTGAGTTAATGAACGTATTACGGTGAATACCTCCTAAGCGCAGGAATTCGGCGTTTTCTAGCCCTGGAATGGTTCGGAATACCTCGGTTTGAGCGCCATATTTCATTTTCGTTTGGAAACCAACCATATTATAAAGCGTTCCAAGCGCGTTATCTTGGCGTAACTGTACAACCGCGTATGGGCGCTCGTTAGAGTTGGGGTTAGTAAGTCCTACAGGCTTCATCGGACCAAAACGTAATGTCTCTACACCACGGCTTGCCATGACTTCAATGGGCATGCAACCTTCGAAATAGGGGGTGTTTTTCTCCCATTCTTTAAACTCGGTCTTTTCTGCTTCGATTAGCGCATTAATAAAGGCGTAATACTGCTCCTTATCCATGGCGCAATTGATGTAATCCGATCCTGTGCCTGCTGGACCTTCCTTGTCATAGCGTGATTGGAGCCATGCTTTATCGAAATTAATGCTTTCCTTGTGAATAATAGGCGCAATAGCATCAAAAAAGGCTAATTCATCTTCTCCGCCAATTTCTTGGATAGCTTTCGCTAAGTCTGGGGATGTGAGAGGACCTGTAGCAATAATGACATTATCCCACTCTGCCGGCGGTAATCCTGCTATTTCTTCCCGCTCAATGGTCACTAATGGGTGTTCTTCAAGCGCCTTCGTCACATTTTGTGAGAAATGGTCACGATCAACAGCTAGCGCACCACCTGCAGGAACAGCAGTTTTATCGCCTTCACGCATGATAAGAGAGTTACAAATTCTCATTTCCTCGTGTAAAACACCAACTGCGTTGTATTCTTTATCATCTGAGCGGAAGGAATTGGAGCAAACCAACTCTGCTAAACCTTCTGTATGATGAGCTTCAGTTTTACGAATCGGTCGCATTTCATGCAAAATTACAGGGACGCCCATCTGCGCGCACTGCCATGCAGCTTCAGAGCCAGCTAATCCACCACCAATGATGTGGACAGGTGTTATGTCTTTGTTTGTATTCATAGAATTTTTGTAAGGGATTTGCGTATTTAGAGCAAGAAAGAATATATTGGAGAAAGTAAAAAATCTTAATATTTTGGTTACTATATTGTATCATAATAGAGGCTGTTATTAATTATTACAGATTTTGAAGGAAAACAGGGGCAAGTAGATGGCATCAGAGTTACCAGAGAGTAGATTTTATATGTGGCGCGCAATCGTTGCGATGGCACATGCTGATGGCGTGGTCACGCCTCATGAAATTTCTTTTATTCATGAATATGCGCAGGACGTTCCTTTTAATAAGGAAGAAGTTAGCACGCTTGCGAATGATCTTCATACGCCACAAGATGCCTATGAGATGTATGCAAAAATTACTGAACTTCAAGATAAAAAAGATTTCTTCGCTTTAGCACGTGCCTTGTCGTGGTGTGATGGTGATTATGCGGCACAAGAAAAACAAATTATCACGTGTCTTGAGCAGCTCCATATGGATGATGAGCATCAAGAGATGTTGCAAGAAAGCCGTGAGATGACTGAGCACCTAAAATTAAATGGTGAGCAGTGGGATGGTGATCAGTATAAGGGGAAGGGCATTATGAGCTTCCTTACAAAATTAAAAACTGGCGCTTCCGCTTAAAAGAAAAATCCTTTAGAAACTGATGGTGTAAGCAGGTCTGTTAACTCTGGCTCTGTCATTGGGTTAGCGGGGTATTTCTTTCCGTCATATTGCATGACTACATTCTTATTCGACATATTCGTTCCTGATAATCCAAGTATTATATCCTTATAACCCTTGGTCGCTTTTTGATGGATATAAATCGGACCACGTACGCGTGTCATTTCTGTGTTGAAATTGAAACGATTGTCATCGGCATTAAAAATAACTAATGAACAACCTGCCCAACCGCACCAATAAGAATATGGTGTCTTAAATAAAACTAATCCTTCACGTAAACCATCATTGTTTAAATCATATCGTACATAATCATATTGAGAATTTGACGGCGCACTTCTGGAGGCTAAATATTTATTTATTTCTCCAATTAAATTTGAGTCGGTAGGGTCTGTTTTACTCGGTGGCATTGGTGTTAAGCCAGAGTTTTTATTTGCACCGCCAGAACATGCTGACACTAAAAAACAAAGCGATAGGAATAATAGAAATTTTGTATTCATAGGTAAGGATAATCAATGCCACACGTAGAATGTTCAAGCGCAGGGTTTGAAGTGCCCACAATAAATAGTGTAATAGCGATAAAACCTAAGTTCTTGGCGCTATTTATTGACAAAAATGAGATATCTGCCAGAATCTACGCAGTTTATTATTCAATATAACTGCAACAGCACTTATTTTTATCAAAACCATATAGGATTTTCCATGACGTTATTCAAACGCTCTCTCTTTTTTGTATTACCTTTAACTCTTGCTGTAACGCTGTCCGCCTTTGCTATTGCTGCGAGTGGTGGTGGAGACGCTACAAAGCAAATAAGTATGATTGCCCACCCTGGTGCGATAGCAGCAGTTGTTGTGTTTATGTTGTCTTACTTGGCTGTGCTGTTCGAGGAAAAAACACACCTCAGAAAATCAAAGCCGGTTATGTTGGGTGCGGGGATTATCTGGGTGATAATTGGTATTATCGCACCAAGTTATGGTCTTACACATGATGATGTCCACGGCGCAGTGTTTCACGGTCTAGAAGAATTCGCTTCTTTATTACTATTCCTTCTTGCGGCGATGACGTATATCGCGGCATTGGAAGAGCGTCAGGTTTTTGCAACTTTGCGTTCTAAATTGGTGGCAGCTGGCATGAACATGCGCCAACTTTTCTGGGCAACAGGTGTCTTTGCTTTCTTCCTTTCTCCTATCGCAGATAACTTAACCACGGCACTTGTGCTTGGTGCGGTTGTGATGTCGGTGGGCGCGAACGATCCTAAATTCGTTCTTATTGCTTGTATTAACATCGTGAACGCCGCCAACGCTGGTGGTGCTTTCTCACCATTTGGTGACATTACAACGCTAATGGTTTGGCAGGCTGGGCATGTTGAATTTTTCGACTTCTTCCCATTATTCTTGCCATCACTTGCTTGTTTCTTAATCCCTGCAGCTATCATGAGCTTCTTTATTGTCCCTCATAAACCGTTGGAGTTAAAAGAGTCGGTCAGCATGAAACGCGGTGCAAAGATGATTATTTTCTTAGGTATTCTTACAATCGCAATGGCGGTTGGTTTTGAACAAATGCTTGGTCTTCCTCCGTTCATGGGGATGATGACAGGGATGAGCTTGCTAATGATTTTCGCTTTCTTCATTCGTAAAATTTGGAGCGATCCAGACTTTGATGTTCTTGAGCTTGTTGCAAACGCGGAGTGGGATACATTGCTATTCTTCTTCGGTGTTATCTTCAGTGTTGGTGGCTTGTCTTACCTTGGGTATCTCGAGCTTGTATCAAGCACAATGTATGACGGCTTCGGCGCAAGCATTACAAATATCGGAATGGGCTTTGCTTCTGCAATCATCGATAACATTCCAGTTATGTTTGCAATCCTCAGCATGAATCCAGACTTGGATCAATTCCAGTGGTTGCTGGTGACGCTAACTTGTGGTGTGGGTGGTTCGATGCTTTCTATCGGTTCTGCCGCTGGTGTGGCGCTGATGGGGACGGCACGTGGTCACTACACATTCTTTGGTCACCTGAAATGGGCGCCAGTTATCTTCCTTGGTTATGTTGCTGCAATCGGTGTTCACTTCTACGTGAACGAAGGTTTGGTTGGGAAATACAGCACCAAAGACCAAATTGTGCATGAGGCAAACTTGGCTGATGCCACCGCGCATTAAAGATTAAATTACCAAAAGGGGCAGATAATTCTTGCCCCTTTTATCTTGTTTATGATAAGAACAAAACATGAACAATTTATCGTTAGGCTCACTGGAAACTCCATCACAAGCAGGGTTAAAGTATCTGTTTTTAGATTTAAACAGCTACTTCGCAAGCGTTGAGCAGAACGAAAACCCTGCCCTTATTGGTAAACCTGTTGCAGTAACTCCATTAGAAACTGATGCTACTTGTGCTATCGCTGCATCTTACGAAGCCAAAGCATTCGGTATAAAGACGGGCACGCGCATTTACGAAGCCAAGAAAATGTGTCCAAACCTTATTTGCATCATGGCGCGTCACGATAAATATGTTGAGTATCATCACAAGATTTTAGACGCCACAGAGCTATGCGTGCCCGTTCATAAAAAGTGGTCCGTAGATGAATTTGATTGTGTTTTGTTAGGGCAGGAGCGCGAAGCTGAAAACGCAATCGCTCTAGCCAATAAAATAAAGGCGTCTATCCATGAACATGTAGGACCCGCTATTCATGCTTCAATCGGTATCGCCCCAAATAGTTTCTTGGCAAAGGTCGCAACCGAAATTGAAAAACCAAATGGGCTTGTATTATTACGCCCCGAAGATTTACCCGGCAGATTGTTGGAATTAAAATTAACCGACTTACCAGGGATAAACATCCGCATGCTAGAGCGTCTTCAGCGCGCACGTATTAATTCGGTGGAGGCGCTGTGGCACACGTCTCCCAAGGAATGTCGTGCCATCTGGCGAAGCGTGCAGGGGGAGCGTTTTTGGTATTGGCTTCACGGCTATGACGTTCCGTATCAATCCACAAACCCTTCAATGGTTGGGCATTCACGAATGCTTGACCCCAACTTACGCTATGCTGACAAGACCCGACAAATGGCACGCCGTTTACTGTTCAAGGCGTGTTACCGCATGCGCCATAAAGATTTATTCGCAAAACACCTAACCTTCAGTCTGCGTTTGGAAGATGGTCGTCGTTGGTCGGGGCAACGTGATTTTCCTGCCTCCCAAGACCCTTTCGCAATGATGGCGCATTTAAACGCGCTCTGGGATCAAATGCTGGTGGATTGTTTTTCAGCGCCCTATAAATTTTCACCCAACAGAAAACTATTCCACAAAGTATCTACATTGCTGACGGGGCTGGTCGAAGAACATCAAATCACCAATGATTTATTTGAATTGAATTTGGAAGAACAATCGACCCAAAAAGACAAACATAAAAAACTCGCTACCGCCCTTGACGATTTACAGAAACGCTACGACAAAGAAACCGTTTGGTTAGGTGTCACCCCCCAAACTCTATCAGGCCACGTAGGCACAAAAATAGCGTTTAACCGCATTCCCGATAAAGAAGAGTTTGGGTACTGAATCTATTCCTGTTTATTAACCAGCTTCACGCCACCTTAACTTAGGCTCACGAGCTGCTTTCACTTCATCAAGACGTTTCATTGGCGCGGATTGAGGGTAGTTGTGGAATTTCTCAACATCGCCAGAGCGTGCATCATGCGCCAATTTCTTCATCACATTAATGAAACGGTCTAACGCATCTTTACCTTCTGTTTCTGTTGGCTCAATCAACATTGCGCCATTCACAACAAGCGGGAAGTAAACGGTCATTGGGTGCATACCATATTCGATTAAACCTTTGGCGATATCCAATGTTGTCACACCATTTTCTTTTTGGTATTTCTCAGTGAATAATGCTTCGTGCATGCACGGGCCATCAAATGGTTTGTGGTAGTCGTCTTTCAATTGGCTTGAAATGTAGTTGGCATTTAAAACCGCATCTTCAGAAACTTGTTTCAGTCCATCAGCGCCGTGGCTTAACATGTACGTTAATGCACGAACATGCATACCGAACTGACCTTGGAAACCTTTTAGGCGACCACAGCTTGTTGGGCGCTCACCGTCACGTTCAAAGCGGTACTTGTCGCCTTCTTTAACTGCAATCGGGCAGGGGATGTAAGGGCGTAATGTTTCCGCAACACAAATAGGGCCAGAGCCTGGGCCACCACCGCCATGCGGAGTAGAGAATGTTTTGTGCAAGTTAATGTGCATCACATCAACACCAAAATCGCCTGGGCGAATTTTACCGACTAGCGCATTAAAGTTGGCACCATCACAGTAAAAATAACCGCCAGCCTCGTGTAGTAAATCAACAATATCCGCAATGTCAGTTTCAAACAAACCGCAAGTGTTTGGGTTTGTGACCATCATGCCTGCAATGTCGTCACCTTTCGGATCTGTTGCATATAATGCTTCCTTGAAGGCTTCGATTGTTACGCAACCTGTTTCTTTTGTTGGAATGATACGAATATCATATCCGCACATCGCGGCTGTCGCAGGGTTTGTTCCGTGCGCAGAGTCAGGGACAAGCATAATAGTTTTTTGTGTGTTTCCTGCATCATCATGCGCACGACGAATTGTCATCACACCAGCCAACTCACCATGTGCGCCCGCTGCAGGTGTTAAACAAACACCTGGAAGATTGGTTAGTTCTGCTAACCAGTTTTGCAATTCATGCATAATTTTAATCGCGCCTTGAACCGTTGATTCGGGTTGCAATGGGTGGATCATTGATAAGCCTGGAAGGCGTGCCAATTTTTCATTTAAACGTGGGTTGTGCTTCATTGTGCATGAGCCCAGTGGGAAGAAGCCGCTATCGATTGAATAGTTCTTTGTTGATAGACGTACAAAGTGACGCACAACTTCTGGCTCACTTACTTGTGGCAAACCAATGTTACCACGTGGTGCAAAACCGGTACGAGATTTCAATCCTTCAGGGGTAGGGAGGTCAACACCAGGTGTGTCGTTATGCTCTTTTTCCCAAAGAAGGTTTTCATCGTAATTCAAACCGCGTGTTCTATCGTTAATTTCCATTGTGCTCTCTGTGTTGTCATTAAGGGGGGCTGTATTTGTCATTATTTCAATACCTCCTTGAAACCTTCAACCAGCGCTTTGATGCCGTTATCGGTTGTGATTTCTGTTGCTGCTAAAAGAATTGTGTTTTCATCGGCTGGGTATCCCGCGATGATATCTCTATCGGCTAATGCTTGAACAATCTCTGTCGCGTTATTGTCTTCTGGGATAGTGATTGCAAACTCGTTAAAGAAAGTATCATTAACAAGTTTAATGCCTTTTATTTCTTCAACAGCCTTCGCCAATTTACAAGCCGCTTCGTGGTTGATTGTTGCAAGCTGTTTAAATCCATCTTCACCAAGTAGTGACATATGAACCGTAAAGGCGAGGGCACATAGTCCTTGGTTTGTACAAATATTCGATGTCGCTTTTTCACGACGAATATGTTGCTCACGTGTTGAAAGCGTTAGAACGAAACCACGGTTACCATCAGCATCAACAGTCTCACCACAAAGGCGACCCGGTATCTGACGTAAGTATTTCTGACGACAAGTTAAGAACCCTAAATGCGGTCCACCATATCCCATCGGAACGCCAATACTTTGCGCTTCACCACAAACAATGTCTGCTGATTCTGGAGCAGGTAACATACCTAGGGATACAATCTCGTTAATCACAACGATTAACAATGCGCCTGTTTCATCACATGCTTTGCGCCACGCGTCATACGCATGTGGCTTACCGAAGAAGTCAGGTGACTGAATGATTACACACGCTGTGTCATCTTTAATTGCATCAGAATTTTCTTCTGCTGTGTAGCTGTCACATCCTTCGTTATTACGAAGATATGTATCTAGCACTTCTGAGTATTGTGGGTGAATGTTATTACCTAAACAAACTTGCGAACGTTTGGTAATACGCATTGCCATTAACGCCGCTTCTGCCATTGCTGTTGCGCCGTCATATAAAGATGCATTCGCAACTTCTTGCCCTGTGATTTGAGCCATAAATGTTTGGAACTCGAACAAGTACTGCAGCGTACCTTGTGCGATTTCTGGCTGGTATGGCGTGTAGGCTGTTAAAAATTCACTACGTTGGATAATGTAATCAACACTTGCTGGTACGTGGTGACAATAAACACCAGCACCAAGGAAAAATCTATTCTGTTGTGCGTGATTATTTTCATTCGCGTAAGCAGACATGATGCGTTCAATCTCTAACTCACCCTTATGGTCGGGCAGGTCACATTTGCCATCAACAAATGCTTTTTTCGGCACTTGTACAAAAAGGTCATCGACATGATCGACACCAATGGCATCTAACATTTCTTTTCTGGCGGCATTCGTTTGAGGTAGGTAACGCATATGTTTTTTTCCTTATATCTCAGTGTGTCTTAATTTACTCGTTTAATATTTATTCTAATCCAGCAACGAAAGCGTCATACGCTTCTTTGTCCATCAGGCTCGCAGCTTCGTCAGCATTGTTCATTTTAATTTTAACAATCCAACCAGTGTCGATGTCTTCTTTTAAACCTTCGAGGTCATCTTGAAGTGCTTCGTTGATTTCAACAATTTCACCAGATACTGGTGTGTAAATTTCACTTGCTGCTTTCACAGATTCAACAACGGCGAAGTCATCACCTTTAGTTACTTGACGACCAGTTTCTGGAAGTTCTAAGAAAACCAAATCACCTAATGCATGACGCGCATAAGTTGTAATTCCAACAGCTGCTGTATCGCCTTCAATTTTTAGCCATTCGTGATCGTCTGTGTATTTTACGTTGCTCATTTTATTCATAGTCCTTTTAGTTAAGTTTAATTTTAGTTGTTATTTTTATGCTGCTTTTTTTATCGTCTTCTTTGTGCTTGCTTTCACGAACGGCATGTCAGCAATTTCCGCTTCAATGTCACGTCCACGAACACGAACAATAACTGCGTCGCCAATGTTGCCTGCGCTCACATAGCCTTGTCCAATTGCTGCTTGCAGAGTAGGGGCGAAACCACCACTTGTTAAAACACCCAGCTGTGTTGTCCCATCAGTTGCAAAAATCTCTGCACCTTCACGGGCAACACCACGACCTGTTAGCTTAATGCCAACACGCTTGCGGGCTGTGCCATTCTCAACTTCATTAATCACGCGGTCTGCACCAATAAATGTTGTGTTTTGTTTTTTGCCCATCACCCATGAGATGTCCGCTTCAACTGGGGATGTCGTCGCATCAATGTCGTGACCATAAAGCGGGTAGCCCATTTCTAAACGTAGTGAGTCTCGGGCTGCTAATCCAACAGGTGCCACAGCCTCTAATTCTACTAATTTATTCCAAACATCAACGGCTTGGTCATTTGGCATGCTGATTTCAAATCCATCTTCACCCGTGTAGCCAAGACGAGAGATGAAATAGTCACCGCTCTCTGTATAACGCATGTAATTCAGGTCTGATGTATCAATCCCCAAAGCTTCTTTTAAAGCACTTTCAGCTTTTGGACCTTGAAGCGCAATCAATGCACGATCATCAAAATCCGTTAGTGTAATGCCTTCAGGTAAATTCTGTTTAATCCAAGCAATGTCTTTATCTTTACAGCCAGCATTAATAACAGCGAAAAATTTGTTCTCTGAGAGGCGCGTCACGATGAGGTCGTCAATAATCCCGCCTTCTTCATTCATCAATACTGTGTATTTAGCGATGTTATTTGTCGCCGAAAAAGTAGAAGGGGTTAGCTTTTGTAGAAACTCCGTAACACCTTCACCTTCAAGTGTGATTTGACCCATGTGAGAAACATCAAACAATCCCGCCTGTTCCCGTGTCCAGTTATGTTCCTTAAGGACACCATCTTTATATTGAATAGGCATGTCATAACCCGCAAATTCAGCCATTTGTGCATTAATGGCTGCGTGTACCGAGTGAAGGGGCGTTTGTTTCATAAAAGCTACCTTGTATATCTAATGTTTGTGAGGTCTCTTTTTATCCCCTGAAATGACAAAATACAAGGGTTTATGAGCAAAAAAACTAGTTTTTCAGAAGTTTTTTCAACGCGTATAATGCTTCAAGCGCGTCACGTGGAGATAAGTCATCTGGGTTAAGCTCTTCTAACGACGTTTCTACTTCTGAAGGTTCATTATGACTTTCGGCAGGGGCTGGCTGGGCATTAAACAATGGCAAGCCTGCTTCAATATAATCGCTTGAGTTTTTCTCGGCTGATAGACGTTTCAGAACTTCACTGGCGCGGGTGATGACGTTCGGCGGAAGTCCTGCCAGTTTCGCCACATGAATTCCATAGGATTTATCAGCGGTACCCTCGGCAACATTATGCGTAAAAATAATATCGCCCTTCCATTCTTTCACCTGAAGGGAATAACATCTCAATGCACTAAGGCGCGCCTGTAAACTCGTTAGTTCATGGTAATGCGTCGCGAATAACGCGCGCGATTTATTAACTTCATGCAACTGCTCCACACATGCCCACGCAATCGACAAGCCATCAAAGGTGGCTGTCCCACGACCAATTTCATCAAGTATCACCAATGAACGATCTGTCGCTTGATTTAGAATAGTGGCCGTTTCAACCATCTCCACCATGAAAGTGGATTGCCCACGCGCCAAATCATCGGCGGCACCGACACGGCTAAATAATCTATCA
>JAMASZ010000207.1 GCA_023301585.1 Alphaproteobacteria bacterium
AATGCGAGTCCCATGAAAAAGATAAATACACCACAAACCGCTACAATTTTTGCTTTTTGGGTCATGTTAGGGAGCACAAAGATTAGTGGCATCATAAGCGCAGAGACGATTAGCCCAGCTTTTGAAAGTGATAGACTTTGTAAGTATAAGAGCATTGCAAAGAGTGCGAAGTCGACCCAGTTAAAGGGCTTGTCTCGCTTTAAAATTACTA
The DNA here is from genome assembly GCA_023301585.1 of Alphaproteobacteria bacterium. Taxonomy (GTDB): domain Bacteria; phylum Pseudomonadota; class Alphaproteobacteria; order Micavibrionales; family Micavibrionaceae. The sequence goes on from JAMASZ010000207.1 coordinate 212, forward strand.
AAATAGCCATTGATAAGATGCACCAATAAGCCAGCTGATTTGGGTTGTTAAACGAGCCGGTGTTTCTCCCCAGTTCTATATTGCCCATGAGGGGCGCATAGACGAACTGAAAAATGATGGCGCCTGCCAAAACAATATAGGTGAGGTAGTTTATTTTTTCTGGGTTCTGTTTGAAGATGGTTAATGTGTAGAGAAAACAGCAAAAGTTAAAGACGTAATAAATACTGTGTTTCATAAAGCGGTCATTATGAATGAAGTAAAAATGAATGAGGTTAATAGCCATTGTTAGCCCTGCAAACATAAGCCCAAAGATGAGAACTTTAGAAAAAGAACCTTGGTGGCGCATCATCGATAAAATCAAAATTGGAAAGCCAGCTACGAGAATAATGTAATCTGCTGGCTGAGGCAGTCCTTTAGAAAAGACATAAATGGGAGACAGAAAAAGGTATAAAATCCAAATAGCTGTGAAAAACAGGGAAATATTTTCGGTGTTTAAATGCTGTTTATAATTATTACCCATCAGTATTATGAAATTTCCTAGAATTTATAGATTATGCTCATAACTATATGAAACAATCATTCTTATTATATCTTTATTTGATTATTGTGACTAATATAGTAAAAAATCACCGTAATTACATCTTATCAAATTATCATGAATCGTCTACGCACCATATTTTTATCATTTTTATTAATCATTCTATTGATAATCATTGCTGTAGCAGGGGCAGGCTTCATTGGTGTCAAAAATTATTTTGGCGATGGACCGCTAGCTGAAAACAAACTTGTTTTGATTGAACGCGGCTCTGGTGTTAGTGCGATTGCAAATACATTGAAAAATGAAAATATTATCGCGCAACCACTGGTATTTAAATTGGCGACTAGGGTAACAGGCAGTGGTTCCAAACTTAAAGCAGGTGAGTATGAATTTCCTGCGGGCATTTCGATGGAAAAAGTTATTTCTTTATTGGAAGCAGGAAAGACATTTGACCGTAAAGTTACTATCCGTGAAGGGCTGACAAATTATCAAGTGGTTAAATTGTTAAACGCCAGAGAAGACATGACAGGCGTTATTACTGCAATCCCACCAGAAGGCATGTTGTTACCAGAAACATATCATTACACCAAAGACCAAGACCGCCAGAAGAAAATAAATGAAATGGCAGTGGCGATGAAGAAAACCGTTGATGAGCTATGGGAAGGTCGTGCGGAAGGCTTGCCTATCAAGACAAAGAAGGAAGCGTTGATATTAGCTTCTATTGTTGAAAAAGAAACAGCTGTTCCTAGTGAGCGCAAAAAGGTTGCGGGCGTTTTCATCAATCGCTTAAATAAAAAAATGCTACTTCAAACTGACCCAACAGTTATTTACGCGATTACAAAAGGTAAAATTCAAGACGAAGGGAAAGGTCCTTTAGGACGTAGACTGCTTCGTAAAGATTTGAAAATAGATTCTCCTTATAATACTTATAAATACGCAGGGCTTCCACCAGGACCAATCGCTAACCCAGGCAAGGCATCAATTGAAGCTGTTTTAAACCCTGAAAAGCACGAGTATATTTTCTTTGTTGCTGATGGAACAGGCGGTCATGCTTTTGGCAAGACACTGGCAGAGCATAACAAGAATGTTGCTAACTGGCGCAAGGTAAGAAAGTAATTTCATATGTGCGGTATTGCAGGACTATATAATTTTTCTGGCAATAAAAATATTGATCAACGCCAACATATCGGTAAGGCGTTAAGTGACGCACTCGCGCATCGTGGACCAGATGCAGATGGTATTTGGCACGCTGATGATGTTGGTCTAACTCTTACTCACCGTCGTTTAGCGATTATCGACCTTTCTGAAGGTGGGCGTCAGCCTATGGCTTCTGCATCGGGGCGTTATGTTACAGTTTATAATGGTGAGATTTATAATTACTTAGAATTACGTTCTGAGTTAGAGGCGTTAGGACATAAATTTCAAAGCCAATCCGATACCGAAGTCATGCTAGGCGTCTTTGATGAATGGGGTGTTGAAGAAGGCGTTAAAAGACTAAATGGTATGTTTGCCATTGCGGTTTGGGATCATAAATTAAAACAGCTTCATTTGTTGCGTGATCGTTTTGCAAAGAAACCACTTTACTTTGGTTGGGTTGGTTCTGATTTCGTTTTCTCATCAGAATTAAAAAGTTTTCATGCACATCCCGAATTTAAATCTGAAGTCGATAAAAATAGCGCAGCACTTTATATGCAATACGGATACATGTGCGCGCCATATTGTATTTTTAAAGATGTGTGGCAATTACCGCCCGCATCTATGATTAGACTGGGTCAGGAACGCTTAAAAGCACCGCAAGATTTATTAAAATATATCAGGAAATATTGGGATTTATCAAACGTCGTTCGTGAAGGTAAAGAAAATATAAGCAGCAAGTCAGAATCAGAATTAATTGATGAATTTGAAGGGCTTCTACTAGGCGCAGTTGACCAAAGAATGTTATCAGACGTACCTTTGGGAGCTTTTTTATCAGGAGGGATTGATTCTTCGACTATCGTAGCGTTAATGCAGAAATCTTCATATAAGTCAGTTAAAACATTTTCGATTGGGTTTGAAGAACAAGAATATAATGAAGCGGAATACGCCAAGGATATTGCGCAACATTTAGGAACAGATCATCAGGAATTTTATGTTAATGCTAATCAAGCATTAGATGTTATTCCAAATTTAGCAGATATTTATGATGAGCCGTTTTCAGACGCATCACAAATTCCAACTTACTTAATTTCTAAATTAGCGAAAGAAAAAGTAACGGTCGCTTTAACGGGTGATGGTGGTGATGAGATTTTGGGTGGTTACCGTCGTCATACACATGTAGCAAGCGCATGGGAAAAAGCAAAATTTTTACCACAGCCTATGCGTCAATTATCAGCATCAATATTAGCGCAGTTCTTTAAAAATAATCCATCGAAACTACGTCTTATTAAATTAATGGGTTTAAAAAATCGTGGTGAAGTTTATCAGGCGCTTATCAGTAATGGTGTGAGTGCGTACGATATTGTCAAAGGTGCTGACTTACCGACAACATCACTGACGCAATCTCTTACGGG
>JAMASZ010000208.1 GCA_023301585.1 Alphaproteobacteria bacterium
AAGACTTTAAATCTTTCCTAAGATCTGCCTCCTCACTGCAACTAAAATGCAGAAGCGATATACTCGATTGGTATAGAGATCTCACTACGTATGGTGATCTCTACGGAGTATATATCCCTCCCTCGAAATCATTGGTGAAAGGTGAACCTATGGGATCTGAGTGGATAACTCCGGCGATCAAACCTAAACATGTTGACAGAAAGAAAATGAAGGCGGTCCTACATCTCTTCCTGAACTCCGAGAATATGCTCTCAAAGGATTCGCCCGAGCTACGTCAAATTGTTTCGGTATCGCAAGGGGACGGCTATGAAGCCTTACATAACCTGATGAGACTCGAGCACCCTCTCCTGAGCGACGCGCCTGTTGAGCTGGATATACCTTCGTAATCCACCAACATGACTTTTTCCGCGCATACAAGGAATGTAATTTCGTTTGTCGAACGTGAAAGTCTCTGAGGAAGAAAACACTCGAGGTGGGAACTGACCAACCTGGCATTAAGGACCCTGCATCCTCGATATGAATCCAAGATGAGGGAAAGGGCTGAAAGGTGTTTCGCTTATGAACATGACAAATTTGACATGATACCTTTCGATCTCTACCTCAGTAATTTGTCTGCTACCCTCATCAACTGGGGAAAGATTTAAAACTCGATGTATGCTATGGAAAGGATAAGAATCACAGCGTCACTGAACAGGATGAAACTCTCCATGATGATACTGATCTCGTACATGCTGCGAGGGATGATAGGAGAAATTTGAAATGCTCAGCTTGCGAAAGGACCGGACATCAAGATTTTGAGTGCAACTTGACAGCCAATTTCATCCGAATGCGAGATCACTTGAAGAAGAACCCGCATCTTGCGAAGCAGATTTTGGAAAACAGGAAGAAATACCTAGAAAGTCGGAATGCTAAAAGAGATAAGCGTCTGGATAACCGTAAATTGAAAGGAAATGCAATTCTCGAAGATGATGACAACATTCAGTATTCGGATGAGGATAGCCAAAATGAAGACCTTCAAGACGAAAATGACAATGTGACCCGTTCTGTGAAGGATATTGATGATGCGCCAGTTCAAATCGAATTGTGTGAGCAGTCTGGATATGGCACAGAGCATGAAGATGATTTATTGGCACATATTTCTGAAACTTGGGAAGAAGAATTGAGGAGTCATGAAGATAAAGCAGAAGGAAGTCTCATGCATGGCATCAATGACTCAATGCACATGTCTAAGATTATGGCACAATTCGACAATGGCTCTGATGCCACTACTTCAAATGAAATTGGATTGCTCTTCGAATACAAGCCGCTTAAATTTCAGAAATACCTCGCCGATGCAGGAGGAATTAGACACCAGTGCATTGGGGAAGGATTGTTGAAGATACCTCTCGGGAACGATCGGTTCAGGATGGCTCACTGCTGGCACACTCCTTCGATGCCTGTCACGATCTTGTCGCTCGGAGAAATGGTCAAAAGAAACTCAAACATATATACTGGATTTTCTACCATGACAAACTTCGATGAAATTAAATCTTCAGTGACATTTCATGGCAAGATAAGTTCGAGGACCACTACTATTCCCTTGGACATTGTTGGAAAACTTCTCTACACCAAACCTCTTGTACCTTCAAGTGAAACCCGAGAAGACAAAATGATGGCGATCAATTCGACAACCGAACGGACTCTGTGGCATCAGCGGTTGTGTCACTTGAACTTACGCAAAGTTTCGATGATGCACAAGTTCGTTGATAGGATTCCGAAAATGTCAAGTCAAAATGTCCCTCTAGAAGGTTGCCCATCATGCTTTGTTTGCAAGATGAAGAAAGCTGCTCGAGGCGATGGTGACATTCGTGCTGATGCTACTAAATTTGGAGATGGAATATCATTGGATTGGGGTTTTGTTGTGCAGACATCCAAAGACAATGACAGGATGAAACTTCTCACGAGCGATGATGGCGATCAATCCTACCTTCTTCTTGCGGACCACGCTATGCATCGTTTATTTGGGATTGCTACTGGATCCAAAAGACCTCCGCTAAAATGGTTGAATCAATGGCTGTCGCGTTTTTCCCCAGAAGGGAATAACAAATACGCTTGTATGGATCAAGGTGGTGAGCTTGGCAAGTCTAGGGAAGTGAGAATTATGCTGGAGAGGTTTGGGTACCACATACGCGTTACTGCTCCCGAAGGATCACATCAAAACTCGCCTGGTGAACGGCCCCATCAAATCATTGGGGACTCGTTGCGGACTATGTTACACGGCGCCAATTTGCCTTACAAGCTATGGCCTTGGGCATTCAATCACATTCTCAGGGTTCACAGTTATATCCCGCACGGTTCTCAAGAAACTACACCTCATGGAGCAATGGGGAATTCAAGATCGAATTTGTCAAAACTTAAAACGTTTGGTTGTCGGGTATACGTGAAGAGTCCGGGGCGGCATCAGCACAAATTGGATTGGGACAACGTATTCACCGGTATATTTCTGGGATATACCAGTACTTTATCACAGATATACTATTTGGATCTGCGGACAAAGCGCATCAAAACTGCAATTCATTGCAAATTTGATGAAGGTATGAATGATCTGCCCGATTCAGAATTGACACCGAATGCTCGGCATCTCAGGTGATCTCTTGGCGATGACAATATTTGTGCAGAAGAAGAAGTTCCTGCTCCACGAGAACTTGATTTGCAGGTCATGTCTACACCTTTTCCGGACCTTCAGACATTCCACCTCCCTATAAAGTGCGACCATGCTACCTTGGGTTTTGAGTTCGAAGAATGTGACGAATGGAAAAGGGTTTATCTCAAGAGCATCACTCCTCGCACTACGGCATCTGGCCTCAAACATTGGCGGACCAAACATGTTGGTCCATACATCGTTCAGATCGATTCTGTTCCCATTTTTACAGTTGAAGAAGCTGAGCGTGCTGTTACGGAATGTATCTCGAACGCTAACAAATCTCCCCGGCCTCAGCTTGAAATTGTTCTCGCCCCTGACAGACACACTATGGACACCAAATTCCGCGATACACCTCTCGTCCACATGGATCAACTTCGCAACAGTATCCGGACCTTGTATGAGATAGATGAAGGACATTCGATCCCCGCTGAAGACATGCCTACTGATGATGAGATAGTGATGGCTTTGAAGGGGACACAGGTCATGGAACAAAAATCGAGGATGACCAGGAAACACCTAATGAACTCTTCTCAAAGCGCACAATGGAAACAGGCTGAATATAAAATGCTTGATAAGATGGCGAAGAATGGCATGTATGCCCCCCCCCCCTGGTTGCTCGACTCCCCGACACTATTGTTCTATGACAAGTTTGGAACTATGTTGTAAAAAGCAACGGAGAACTTTCTGCGAGGAATTGCTGCGACGGTTCTATGCTTGCTAAACGAGGATTGAAATATGCGAAATCATACTCTGCTTGTATCGGACAAATGGGACAGCGCATTTTCTTCAGCCTGGCAGCCACGAAAATTTTTATTGTTATGGCAGGAGATGCCACAAATGCGTGTGCGCAATCGCCCCCTCCCTCGGAAGAAACATTTGTCAATGTCAATCAACAATACATTGACTGGTATTTTGACCGCTATGGCACGGTTTTGGACAAATCAATGGTGCTATCCGTCAATCATGCACTTCAAGGTCACCCTGAATCAGGAGTACTTTGGGCAGATCTGATTAATGGACACTTGGAGGAGATGGGATTCATCAATACAGACCATGAGCCGTGTCTTTATCGGGGAATGGTTCTGGCCTGCCGACAAGTTGATGATTTTTCTTTCGCTTCTGGAGAATGTGACACGGTCATTCAAGTCCTCCAAGAACTTTCGAAGAGGATCGATTTCATTCCTGAATCCGATTTCCTCTCTCGTTACAATGGCATTGATGTAGAACAAACTCGTGACTACATCAAGATTCACTCTGCCACATACATCGACAAAATAATGGCAAACCATTCATGGTCCCAACCAAATCGCTCTGAATCTACGTTTCGCGAACCAATCCTGCCTTCGGTTATGCACGATGTTATGACCCATATTGGTTCAGAAGATGTCACTGTGGCCATGTCACTTGAGAAAGAAATGGGTTTCTCTTTCCGCACAGTGCTTGGGGAAATGATTTATGCTTATGTTACAACTCAACTGGACATTGGCAACCTAGTGGCAGTTCTCTCACGCTTTACTACACGCCCAGCAAAGGTGTATTATGAAGTTTTGAAACGTGGAATGAAATTCCTTCGTCACACTCGGACAACTGGCTTAGTTTTTTGGAGAACTTCACCCCGCCCCGACCTTCCCATTGCTGACATTACTCC
>JAMASZ010000209.1 GCA_023301585.1 Alphaproteobacteria bacterium
TCACCTGTTTTCTTGCCACCTTCAATATAAGACGATAGCGCGTTATAGCGGGTTTGTAAGAAGCTTTTTACAAGCATTTCAATGGCTTCTGGGTCTGGTTGAGCTTCACCGATGATTTCTGCGACGATACGACCGTTTTTACCAGCCAGCTGGCGGGCGAGTTTCTCCATTTGAATACGAATGCCCTCTTTGGCATTGCTAGGGGTTGGTAGAATGTTTTGGAATGCTGGTTGAGAGAATATAGCTTCCATCACAACACTGGCTTTATTTGGCCACCAACGGTAAATGGTTGTTTTTCCAACGCCTGCTTTGCGGGCAATGGCTTCAATGGACAGCTTCTGAACAGATGTGTGGGTTAACAACCGTCTTGTCGCATCTAATATCGCGCGACGTGAACTTTCTGAACGTGGGCGCCCTGATTTAGCGCTTGGGGTATTTTCGGTCGTTGTGTCTTCTACTGTATCTACATTTTGTTGCATTACTATTTCTCCATCTAAAAACTATACGCACCGTTTTAGATTAAAAATATGAGGGATATCAAGGGATTTTTTACGATATCTGTAAGAAAATTTATTCTGTCAATCTTGTGATTTTTTTAACTCTTGCTCGTTATAATAGAAACCTATAAAAAATGTTTAGGTTTATTAAATAATTAGGGGTTTAGTTTATGGAAGTTTGGGTGCTTTACGGTGATGATATTGAATCAACAGCTGACTTGGCTCATGAGATTCGACGTTTTATTGCTGAGGCAGCTAAAGTCGATGATGTTACTCTAAAAGTTTACAAACCTTCACAATTGGATCTTCTTGTTACGCAAGAAAGCAGAGATTCTATTTTAATTGATGGGAATGCTGTTCCTCTTCCAGATTGTGTTTACCCTTATTATAATCATATTGATCAAAGTTATTTTTCTTTGGCGATTGTACGTCAGCTAGAACGCCTTGGTGTTCACGTCTTTAATGGCGCGGCAACAATTGAGCGTGTCCGTGATAAATTGCACGCGCACCAGATTTTGGCGCAAAGTGGGATTGATACGCCTGATACGATGTTGGCTAAATTTCCAGTTGATATTGAGTTGGTTGAAAAGACAATCGGTTTTCCAGTTGTTGTAAAAACATTGAATGGTGCGCTGGGGATAGGTGTGTTTTTGCTTGAAAGCCAAAGCGCTTTTAAAGACTTAATGGAACTTGTTGGTGAAACTAATCCTAACTTACAACTTATCTTCCAAAAATTTGTATCGGTCAGTAAGGGGCGTGATTTACGTTTGTTTGTTGTTAATGGCGAGGTTATTGCCGCTATGGAGCGACGTGCCAAAGATGGTGGTTTTAAAGCCAATTACAGTTCAGGCGCAAGTGTCCATATGTTTGAGCCAGATCAAGAAGCAATTGATATTGCTGTGAAGACTGCGGAAGCACTTGATATTCAAGTCGGTGGTATTGATTTATTGTTTAAAGAAAATGGTGGTTACACAATTTGTGAGGCAAATACGTTTCCTGGCTTTAAGGGGTTAGAACAAGCCTCTGGTGTAAATGTTCCTTTGCGTATCTTTGATGCAATGCGTTTAGCTTTAAATGAGAAAAAAGCCAAGAACGATAACGTTACTTCAATTGCACAATAATTTCTAAAGCTTAAAATCTATCTGCTGCAGCGTCGATTTCTTTTATTTGCCCATTATTGATTTCCAAGATGGCTAGGTTTCGTTGGACGATACCATCGCGTCCAAATCTAAACACTCCATCAACACCAGCAAAACCATTTGGATTTGTAATAGCGTTAGAGGAGAAATCTGCTCTGCCTGAGCGTTGTATACCATTTTGAGCCAATACGGCGGCAAGTGCTGTTGCATCATAGGCTAGTGAAGCAATACGAATTGGTCTTTGCCCATAAGTGTCAGCGTAGCGCTGATCAAAGTTCGCACGTTTTTGTGGGGAAGGGGCGGCGAACCAGCCACCATTTAAGTTTTGTAATTGTGCAATTTGTGGGTTGTCCCAAAGCCCTGTTCCCAAGCGCCTTACATCTTTTGGATATAATGTGTGATAGGTAAGCGCGCTAGCAACCATGTCTGCCTGTGTTCCCCCCATTGGCATGAATACAGCTTGCACCGACGATCCTTTAAGTTTTGCAATTTCATTAGTAATCGCTGGGTCGGTTCCATTAAAGCGAATTGTCTTAGTTATGTTACCTGCACGAGATGCTACACTCTGATTGAATTTAGCGGAAACAATATTGCCGTAAGTATCTTTTGGAGCAATTAACGCAAAGTCTTTATAACCATTAGAAAGTGCGTAGTTTGTAATGCGATCTACCTGAGAGGAAGGCATGAAACCCATTAAGAAACTATTTTTATTTGCTAGGCTTGCATCTGTTGAAAAGGCAATCAGATTGACATTACGTGATTGTGCAACGGCTTGCGTAGCACGAACGGAGTCTGCAAATAACGGACCTAGGATTAGTTGAGCACCATCATTAATTGCTGATTGTGCCGCGGTACTTGCGCCTTGTGCAGTCCCCTTAGTGTCACGTGGGATAAGATTGAAGTTGTTATTGCCTATATCAAATAGTGCTAGCTGTGCTGCTTGTAACATTGATTGCCCAAGCGCTGCTTTCGGTCCGCTTAGAGGGAGTAAAATAGCGACGTTGACAGTGCCTCCAACTTGATTGGGTTTTACAGTAGGTTTTGTTGGAATAGGTTTTTGTGATGTTGTTTCACGAGTGGGGGCCGGAATGCTTGGGCTGGTATTAGCTTGATTCCATGGGTCGTTTTGAGTAGGGCGCTCATAGGCTGTACAACCTGTAACGGCGCTCAGGATTAAAATACAGATGATAAAAGATAGATTAGAACGAATTGCCATGGTATTTCTTACAAACCCCTGATATTTATATTAAATAGATTATGACAGACATTACACAAAAATCAGATAAAGCGCTAGAAACCATTTCAACTTCGTCACAACAAGTTGATAATAATGGTGCGTCGCGTCCTATCGAAAATAAAACGTCTCCAAGATCTATTCCTATGAAGGCAGGATTTTACCTCGTAGCAACACCAATTGGAAATCTGCGCGATATTACATTTCGTGCGCTGGACGTCTTGTCATCTGTTGATTTAATCATATGTGAAGACACTCGCGTTACTGGAAAGCTGATGAGTGCTTATGGTTTCAAACAAAAAATGCACGTCTATAATGACCACAGCACGGACGAACAACGTGAGTATTTAATTGCCCAAGCGGCTGAAGGTAAATCAATTGCTGTGTTGAGTGATGCTGGTACGCCCTTAATATCAGACCCCGGCTATAAACTGGTTCGCTCTGCGATTGAAAAAGAGCTTTATATAACGTCAGTGCCCGGCCCTAACGCGGCGCTATCTGCCTTGCAGCTATCAGGTATGGCTACTGACCAATTTTCCTTTCTCGGCTTCTTGCCTTCTAAAACAACCGCGCGCCAAAAAGCATTGCAAAAATGGTCAGAAGTACCTTCGACGCTGATTTTTTATGAAACAGGCCCAAGACTTTTAGATAGCCTACAAGACATGTATCAAATGCTTGGTAATCGTGACGCGGCTGTAATGCGTGAGCTAACCAAAATGTACGAAGAAGCAAAGCGTGGAACGCTACAAGAGCTTATTGAACATTACACAGATAAAAGCACACCAAAGGGTGAGATTGTTGTAGTCATTGGCGAGCCAGAAGAGGTTGAGGTTTCTATGGATAGCATTGAAGACCAATTGAAAAAGGCGCTATCTACGATGTCTGTTCGTGACGCAGCAGAAGTAGTTGCGCGCGCAACGGGCAAACCTAAAAAAGCAATTTATACTTTGGCTTTAAAGTTGGGAAGTTCTGCGCCCAAGTAAAAGGTGTGAGTAACGAAAGTTATATTCTTGACAAATAAACAACATAAATTAGTGACTTATGACCGTGGTCTGCGCGCAGAAAAATTTGCAGTTATGTACTTACGGTTAAAGGGTTATAAAATTTTACGACAGCGTTATAAAACACCTGTTGGCGAAGTTGATATAATTGCGCAACGCAAAAAACAGCTTATTTTTATTGAAGTAAAAGCACGACCTTCAGAGGCTTCAGCATTAGAAAGTATTACGCCTAAAATGCGTGAACGGATTGAGCGTACTGCGGCTTATTTCTTGATGAAAGAAAATAAATATAATGATTATGCTATGCGCTTTGATCTAATAGCTGTCACGCCTTTTTCTCTCAGTAATTCGACGTTTATAAAGCATCTAGACAATGCATGGCGTCCCACGGCATAATAGTTCCACTGATTCTTTTTTGTTTAATTCAAAATATATCTAAAGAAAGCGCCGATTATGATATCTCAAGTCAAAAAACCTTCGTCTAAAATTTTATTGCTCTCATGTGCGTCTTTAATGCTCGCGTCATGCTCAGGTGTAGGATTATTAACTGGAGCTGCTGCTGTTACAGGAATTTCTGCGGCACAAGAAGGTGGTATTAGCGCCGCTGTCAGTGACAAAATAATCCAAGCGAAGATTAATGACGCATGGATTAACTACGATATTGGAACTTTCGCAAAGCTAGACACAACCGTTGAGCAGGGACGTGTTCTTATAACTGGTGTTGTTCAAGACCCAGCCCACCGTGTTGAGGCAGTGCGTTTAGCATGGCAAGTAAAGGGTGTTAATCAGGTCATTAATGAAATACGTGTTGCTGAAAGTGAAGGCATTACCGGCTTTGTTAAAGATAAATGGATTACAACAAAACTTAGAAGTGGCATTACCTTTGACCGCGAAGTGCAATCAATTAATTACTCAATTGATACAGTGCAGGGCGTTGTTTATTTAATGGGTGTTGCTCAAAACCAAACCGAGCTTAATCATGTAATCGAAAAAGCGCGTACAGTTTCTGGCGTAAAGCAAGTGGTTAGCTATGTTAAATTAGCGGGCGAACCGTTAGAGAAGAAACAAATGCCACAAAATACAAATTCAGAAATTAAAGATGACAGCCAACGATTCTAAAAAATCTTATATAGATGAATTAGGAACACTTGA
>JAMASZ010000210.1 GCA_023301585.1 Alphaproteobacteria bacterium
AATGGGAAGTCGGTACGTCTTGCGTATAGCGTTCCGTCAATGGTGCGAATTGTGACATCTATACCGAGGCGGGTCGCTACCTGTAACGAAGCGGCACGATAACGTGACATCGGACGTTCATCAACAATAGGGATTGTGACTATCTGTCCGGCGCGGGTCAACGTCTCCATGATTTCACGAATGTACGTCTGTAATTTCATTTTATCTGTCATGGTCATTCTATTATCCTTACTGACACTAACTGTCAAGCGTTAAAAGTGAAATATGTTTCAGTCATAGTGGTACGGGTTTTTTCCTGTGGTGTATATAGTGAAGTGAAAGACGTTTCATTCGGTCAGAAGCGGTCAGAAGCGGTCAGATAGTATCTGACGGCGGATTCCTTAATGATTTCATAGGGTTATAGTTATCTGTCAGATAGTCATTTAATTTTAGGTAGGTTTGATAATATAAAGAATATAGACCTAATCGCAATATGAACGGGTGATCGGGGTGGCTCACAGTGAAACAGGGGTTTTTATCTGACAATCTGACCGTTCGTTTGTTTTCGTAATAAAATCATGGGTTTAGCTATGTCAGATTAACTTGACGGATACGTGACGAGTATTTGACGGGGGATGGTGCTTCTGCTACTGTGATTATAGGCGATAAGGACGAAAACGATGCTAACTGACGTTGATATTACATCTGACATTGAAGACGTAATGAAAGAAGTCGATGGTTTTTTTCATAAACAGATACCGTTTACCATTGCGACAGCGATGAACGATACGATGTTTGATGTCAAAAGCCGTATCGTTACCATAACGTATCGGAACGCATTCAATGTGCGTAACACGAGATTTCCTGAACAACTTTGGCATGTCGATAAGATCATCACGGGGGGTAGGAACGCTACATCATTCCGTGCGTTCAAAGGCGGTGAGATAGACAACATGTTTGTGACGTTGCGTCAAAAGTGGGATCGGGGATACATGCAAGATCACGTCACCGCCGGTACAAAAACACCACGGGGGTCATCCATCGCCATACCGAAGAACGCTGACAAGATGCGTAACAAGGGTGGGTCTATTCGTAAATCCAATAAACCGTTATCAATCACGAACCGTAAAGATACATTCCTGATTAAAGACAAAGCTGGTCGTAAGCGGTTTATCGCCAAGCGAACCAAGGGGTCTAAGTCATTAGAGATCAAATATACATTCGTGAAGTCAGCGAGGATAAAGGTTAAGTTCCGATTCTATGAAGATGCATTTGATGAGATAGACCGTAAGCTGGTCGGTAATTGGTCGAGTATCATGTCCAGGGTCGTCAACAAGTCACGCTTCCATCCTGAATAGTCACCATTAATCTTATTTTCTGGTGGGTACGGGGTTTTTTCCGTACACCCTACGGCTTTTTTTTCTGTGGGGGTGGTAAACATATGCCTGGTTTTTGCATATCGCCGGTCGAAATATATGAACGTTTTGCAATGTAATAACATAACAGTTAAGAGTGAAATTAGTTTCACTTTTTATCGTTATGTTGTTGACAAGTGAAACGCATTTCACTATATAGGGGATAACCAAAACACATAAGGAATCGGACTATGACTATCACTGTTAAAGAATATACTGTTTACACTATCGACTCTCATCCTAACCCTGAATTATGTTATGAATGGATTCGTAATAACTGGCATGACTTAGGCGAACATTGCGTTCAAGAGGCTATTGATAGCCTTAAAGCTTTCGCTGATCATATCGGGGCGACTCTTGATTATAGTGTTTCTATCGTACCTGATAGGGGCGAACATATCTCTCTTGATCATTTGGCGGTTATTAAAGATGACTTACCGGCGATTGATTTGAGCGGTAATTGTCCTTTTACCGGCGTATATTATGACGAAGTTATCCTGGACGCATTCCGCGACGAAGATGAGAACGGGGATGACGTTGACACGATATTGCGCGACGTTGAATATCGCGTTCTTAAGGCTATTCATAGCGAGGGCGAACATATCTATTCTGATGATGGATTGCGCGAAATGTGCGAGGCTAACGAATATGAATTTAACGCTGACGGGGAGATTAACTAAAATGTGGCATATCGTTACCTTATTTGAACCTACACCAGCACCAGTTTTTAGTGAGTTAGAAAACTGTTATAGTGTAGAACGTGTGGATATGAGTGAGTCACCATATGTCTTTTTTGACACTGACCCTTATGCCAAACAACGCGCGGAAAAATTATGTGATTTATTGAATAAGAACCTTGCAAAGTGAAACGCATTTCACTATAAGAATGTATAGACGGGATTAACCCGCAACTTAAGGAATCGGACTATGACTACACGTATTATTAAACAAATTGACGGCATGATATTTGTCGAGGACTCAATACAAGGCGTAACCAAATTTGTAGATGAGTTTAGCGATAGACATACATTATGGAATACCGGCGCTGATGCACAAGACGAGATTAAAAGCGTCGAAGGTATGACAAATAATGAATTTTATGATTATGCCGAAGAAAAGCTGGTAGATATTGAATATGAAACATTGCGTCGCCGCGAAACTATTGAGGCGTTGGATAAGCATTTTGCACAGTTTGGCGAAAATACCATAACTGACCATGTTAAGGACATGCTTACCGATAATTTAGAACATTACGGGGATATTGACGGTTACGAACATGATCATTCTGATTACTCCGGCGGTTCGTTAGGTATGATCTATAATCGTGAATTAGAAGCGTGTTTGGACGATGACGGGGCGAGAGCGACAATTTCGCGTTGTTTATCTGAATATCAAGACGCAACCGGCGAGGCGTTGCAATTCAATGATTCGCACGATCCACTTCACTTCTTAGTCATATTCTCATTAGAATGGTCGTTTCGTGCCGGCGTTGATGCGGTTCGCTATGCTTTGGAGAATGTATAATGACTGATTATACAGAACAAGAATTAGCGGACTTTCAATTTTCATATGCACAAACCGCTATTTGGTCGTCAACTAACCCCGATAATGATGAGCCATTAGATAATGGGGGATATGAAATAAGCGATGAATTAGAAGCTGAATTTAACGATGATTGCGAACGTTTCTTAGAACAACATGCCGAAACAATTAGGCAAGCTGAAACATATCGTAATAACGGCTCAAATAATTTTGTAATGGCTGGACATGACTTTTGGCTAACCCGTTGCGGACATGGTGCTGGTTTTTGGGATGGTGACTATTCAGAACCTCATGCTACTATATTGGATAATGCCAGCCAGGAATTCGGTAATGTTGATCTATGGGTTAATGACAATATGGAGATATGTTCATAATGTGGATAACGTTTAAAACCGCATTTTGTGCGTTCATGCTATGGTCATTCATTAAATGGCGCTTCACCTTATGGCGTACCAAACGACGCCGGCGCAATAAGGTAATAGTGAAACCCATTACACCAGGCGAGGCAATGGATAGAATGAATATCAAGCCTGATATTAACCCCGTGGTTATATTAGCCAATGACAACGCACCAGCACCAGCCAAGCCTGATCTGGTAGCGGTGCAACCAATAACAACACAAGCGCCGGTACAACAACAGACTAAGGCGCGTAACAATAAGATGATTAACGAAGTCACAAGCGCAATGGTTAATTTAGGAATGGCAAAGCGCAAAGCTAAACAACACGTTCAACAGTGTTATGATAACATGCAAGGCGCACCATCACTGACTGATCTATTAACCTATTCAATACGTTCATTATCAACCTAAACGAATCACATAGTCCAAACTTGCCACGCTTATGCGTGGTTTTTTTGTGTCTAATGATAAGAGTGAAACGTGTTTCACTTTTGCGAATGACTATCATTAAAAGGTACTGTAAGAATAATGATCGTCCACGGGTAACGCGCGACCCCGATAGTTTATTAGATATAGAAAAATTTATAGGACATTATAAATAATGAAGTGTATTTCACTTCACTTTACTAATAACCGTAAATAATCGTGTAAATTCATACTTGTCATAGCGTACCACCGCTGTTACATCGTAACGTATGGCCCGACCGTTAAAAGACGATATGCAACAGATAGATGGTGTCTATTATGTCACCGTAAAAGCCGCCTCACAGCTATGTGGGACGAGCGTACAGACGTGCCGTAATTGGCGTGATCGACCTAACCCACCGCCATTCAATAGTGACCTGGATATGTACCCATTGAAGGAACTTGGTGAGTGGATAAGAACCGAACAAATCTATCGTCAAGGCGTTGGTGGCAAATATCCCTATAAACCTGATATGAGCCGTTATGGGGATCACCATGACGCACCTGTGAACATGATGCCAGGGATGACACCGCCAGAACCACCGAAGAAGGAAAGTCACGCTGATCGGTACGACCGATTGAAGGCTGATAAGCTGGAAATGGAAATCAACGCCAAGGCTGAAACGTTCGTGTTGGCTGATGAAGTTCTTCTCGCTATGTCGTCTATGGTGTCGAACGTTAAAACACGGTTGTTGGCTATACCATCGCAAGTCGCTGATACGCTGGCGCAGATGAGTGATCCCGTTAAAGTGCAAGAGTATATGGAAGACGAAATGCACGTTGCATTGGAAGGGTTGACACCAGACTGGACAAAGGAAATCGACTTCGACGCAACTGATGATGAAGACGAGGATGAATAATGGCGTATCTTCGCGACAGGCTTGGTGAAGACCTATCGGGTTACGCCTTTGCTGATGCTGATGACATCGCCAGACAGGTATTAGCGGCCTTTAAACCACCGCCTAAAATGTCCTGTGATGAATGGGCTGAAAAGCGCCGTCGATTGTCACAGGAATCATCAGCCTCACCAGGTCGGTTCAGACTATCTAAGACACCGTTCATGCGTGAGCCGATGACGTTGGTTGGTAAACCTGGTGTTGAATCAATCGCAATGATGTGTTCAGCACAGGTCGGTAAATCAACGTTCGTTGAAAACGTACTCGGTTATTATGCTGACCTCGATCCGTGTCCTATCCTACATATTAGCCCGACACTGGACAGTATGAAGATGTTCTCAAAGGAACGTCTTGCACCGATGATACGTGACACACCTGTCCTTCGTGATAAGTTTCGTGATGCTCGTACTCGTGACAGCGGTAACACCATCGCCTCGAAGAAGTTCCCTGGTGGACACATCGCTATGGTCGGGTCGAACTCACCCGCCGGTCTTGCCTCACGTCCTATTCGTGTCCTGTTAGCTGATGAGGTTGATAGATTTGAACGTTCCGCCGGCACGGAAGGCGACCCTCTTGAACTCGGTCTAAAACGAACCACGACATACTGGAATAGCACGAAGATATTCGTATCGACACCTGGCGATAAATACGACCCGTTAGAGAAGACGGGATCACGTATCGAAAAAGAGTTCCTTGAAGGTGATCAGCGTCACTACCATGCCAAATGTCCACATTGTGACGAACTACAAAAGATGAAGTGGGCGAACGTCCATTGGGATAAAGACGATGACGGTAATCACGACCCATTGACGGCATATTACACCTGTGAACATAATGGTTGTGTTTGGTCAGAACTAGACCGTAAAAAGGCGATGTCGGAAGAATGGGGCGCTAAGTGGGTCGCTGAAAAACCGTTCCGTGGGAAGGCGTCATTCTGCCTGTCACAGCTCCATAGCCTATTCGCACCATTGCATAAGATGGTCAGTAAGTTCCTGTCCACGCGCCATGACCCGATGTTATTCAAGTCGTTCGTCAACACGTTTTGGGGTGAACCGTGGGAAGACAAAGGTAAGCGTGTTGACTGGTCAGGATTACAGGATCAAGTCACGGATTATAATACGACAGATAATATACCAGAAAATATCACGGTTATTACCGCGGCGGTGGACGTTCAGGATGACCGATTGGAATATGAGATATTGGGATGGGGTGAGAACTATCAATCTTGGTCGTTGAAATATGACAGTATCTTCGCTGACGATAATCTATCAGAAGCACGACCTTGGTCTGAATTAGATAAGGTGTTAAAACAGACATTCATCCATCCGTTATTCGGTGAGATACCCATTCGGGTGACATGTATTGATAGCGGTGGTGGTTATACCAAGAGTGTCTATGACTTCTGTAAACACCGACCTCGCGCAATGGCTATCAAAGGTGTTGGTGGTTTCGATAAACCAGTGGTCGGCAAGCCGATGAAGAAAACTATCGACAACGCTCGTGTCTTTCCACTTGGTGTCGATAGTATCAAGCAAACCGTTGCTGGCCGATTGAAAGTCGATGACGTTGATAAAGGCGGTTACTGTCGGTGGCCCGAACATAAGTCATATGGTGACGACTATTTCAAGATGATCACAGCGGAAGAATTAAAGACGAAATTCACACGCGGTAAAAAGCGTAAAGAATGGACGCCTATACGAAAACGAAACGAAGCATTTGATATTCGTGTGTACAACACAGCGGCGTTGGAAATGCTGTCACTTGATTTAGCCAGTGAGAGGCGTCGTCTATTGCGTAAAGCTAAGAAGCGTGATAACCCGCCAAAGAAGAAACCGAAACCAAAGGCACGACCCAAGTCATCGTGGGCAGAAAGTTGGAAAGATGGATAACCCATTTGATCGTGAAAAATATCCGACACTAGCACCCGAATGTTTGGTGATTGGACAGTTCATCGGCTGGAAGCTTGACTATGAATATGCGTCAACCGAGTTCTCATTGCGTTACGTCCTTAGTCCTATCGGTGCTACCGATGACACGACTGATTTAACGGTTGTTGGTTCGTCGGTCGATCTAACCGATGACACATATTGGGTATTTGAGGTCGATACAGCGGCGTCCACCGCATACGGTGTCACCAAGGATACCGAGTATCGGTGGGATTTAATACTGACCCAAACGGGATCAGGGAATGAGACTGCTATTCGTTCTGGCTTCATGCGGTTCTTTACATCTAGTTCTGACCGGCGCTCACACGCTGAAATTATGCTAGGTCAGATAAACGCACTCATTGAAGGTCGTGCTAAAAACGATGTCAGTTCTTACTCAATCAAGTCCCGCTCACTTACCAAATTGGGTGTTGACGAACTGATGAAGTGGCGCGATTATTATATCAACGAGATTAAACGCACTGGTGGCACGGTTGATACGGGTAAGAAACGTATCAAAACGAACACTGTGCAGGTTGGATTTATATAATGGCTAAACCAGTAAAACAGACTTCAATATGGGGTAAACTACTCGGTCACGACAAAGCTATGACCCGTGGCTATAAGCGTGGGTATGCGGCGGCACAGTCCAAAGCCAGATATGGCGACTTAGGTTCGTCTCGCGGTTCGGCTGATACTGAATTACGCAAAGGTCTCGCCATTGTTCGTGCTAAGTCACGATGGTTGGCGCGTAACAGTTCGTCAATGAAGCGGTTCTTAATGTTACTGTCGATTAACGTGGTCGGTAAGAAGGGTTTCATTTTTGAATCGGGTGTTCGCCGCCAAGATATGACGAAAGATGTCACTCTTAACAGACGTGTCGAAACTGATTTCCGTAAATGGTCAAAGAGACCAACGACATGCGGTAAATTGAGTATGACTGACTTACAGAACCAAGCGATAAAAAGCTTGGCTCGTGATGGTGAGTTCATATGGGAACGTGTGTACAATCCGATTTATGCTGATGGTATAGCGATTAACTCACTTGAAGCGGATATGCTGGACGAAACACTCAATACAGTCCATCCCGAAACGGGCAACCAGATCAGAATGGGTGTTGAGGTTGATAAGTTCAATCGTCACATTGCGTATCACTTCTTAGAGCAACACCCTGGCGATTTCACATGGTACTCGCATAATACACTTCGTCGTCATCGTCGGGTTCTGGCTGAAAATATCATTCATGTCTATATTTCAGACCGTGCATCACAGACACGCGGTGAGCCGTGGGCAACAACGGTAATCAATAGCGTTAAGATGCTTGACGGCTATCGTGAGGCTGAAACCATGAGTCGTCGCTTACGTGCGGCTGTGATGGGCTTCTTTAAGAAGATGTTACCGAAATCGGAAGGCATTGAAGAACTCGCTGATAATGAAGAAGATGAAGACCGCGAACGTCTCGAAATGTCTGTTGAACCAGGTAAGTTCCAAGAATTACCGGCGGGTCTTGAAATGCAACAGTTCGACCCAGGTGGGTCACAGACTGATTATGCGGCATTTGAAGGTCAGGTGAAGAAAGACATTGCGATGGGACTTGGTATATCGGTTATGTCACATGGTATGGAGACCAAAGGTGTTTCATATAGTGCTGGTCGTACCGTCCGTCAGGAAGACTTAGATTTTTACGAGGTCATTCAAGAGTTCATCATTGACCGTGCGCTGACTACCGTTTTTTCTTGGTGGTTGCCGCGCCGGTTGATACAGGACGATGCCAATATCCCACCGACACGGACACAAGCCATTTTGGATTCATGCGTATTCCGCGCTCGTGGTTGGGATTGGGTTGATCCAGCCAAGGATATATCGTCTAACACCGAAGCACTTGATACCTTCCAAACGTCACCGCAACGTGTCGCCGCTAAGACGGGTAATACGTTCGAGGAAATCCTTGACGAACACGTTGAGGCACGTCGAATGGCGGAAGAAAGAGGCTTGACGTTAGATTATAACAAGGTTAGTAAATCAACAGATGAATCTCCCAAGGACGAAAACGATGACAACGACGACGATGACGTTGAGGAAGACGAGTAAGAACCAAACGGTTTTTGCACGGGCTGATTTCACCGATACAATTCTTAACGATGACGGTACGATTACGTTCCCGTTGTCGTCAGAAACACCCTACCGTCGTTGGTATTGGGAACATGGTGAACTTGACGAAATATTATCACATGATCCAGCGCACGTTGACCTGTCTTGGTTGAAAAGCGGTAACGCGCCATTACTCGACACACATAGTCGCCATGAGTTGAAGAATGTTATCGGTGTAATCATCGACGGTGAAATTCGTTCTGGTCGCTTGTACGTTACAGCGCGTTTATCGGATGCCGAAGATGACGTATCGACTATTCAAAAAATCCTGACAGGTATTATTCGTAACGTTTCTGTCGGATATGAGATTACCCAATATACGATTGATGAAGATGCTGGCACATATACGGCAACGCGCTGGATGCCTAAAGAAGCCTCATTCGTACCACTTCCCGCTGATCCTACCGTTGGTATTGGCCGAACAGCAGACATGAAAGGAAATAACATGAAAACTGCTACAAACCCTGACGGTGGGGCTAACACCGCTACATTGATGCCTGGTATTGAGGCTGATACACGATCTGATGAGGAACGTGCTTCGGCTTTGGAATCAAACATCAACGAAATCGCCGCGCTTGCCGCAACGCACAACATGTCAGATGTAGCCCGTGGCTATATTAAAGGCTGTGTTGAACGTGGCGTCGAACCATCGCTACCGATGTTCAAAGGTATCGTCCGTTCAAACCTTCCTGATGGTACACCGTTGGTCAATACCGACATCGGACTTAACGATAAAGAGCGTCAATCGTTCTCTCTCGTTCGTCTAATGCGCGCGCTTGATGACGATAAGTTTACTGGTGCTGGTTTTGAACTAGAAGCCGCCGCCGCCGCTCGTAAGGCACAAGAGAAAATCCGTACATCGGAACATTCAGGTCTCGTCCTACCAACTGACTTGATGAACTCTTGGGGTAAGTTCGAGATTGATGGTGTTCGCTACGATTCTCGTAACTCGTCCATGATGCGGACGGTCAACCAACAACTTCGTGCGGCTTTGGCTACTGGCGGTAACGCTAATATCCTAACCGTCGATCACTTGGCAGATCGTTTCATTGACAACCTTCGTAACTCGTCGGCTGTCCTTGGCGCTGGTGCTACGATGTTGGACGGCCTTAGTTCCGATATTGAAATCCCTGGTGGTGATCAAAACATCGCGGCTAACTGGCTCGGTTCGGAAGACGCTAATGCGGCTGAAAGTAACCCTACGTTCCGTAAGGTCTCTCTCGCGCCGAAAGACGTTGCTGTCTATACTGACCTTACACGCCGTATGATTCAGCAATCGACTATCGCTATCGAAGCGTATGTCCGTATGCAACAAGTCGAAGCTATGCGTTTAGCAATCGACCTGGCGGCACTTTACGGTTCAGGCGCGACAGGTATCCCGCTCGGTCTGGCTAACACTACTGGTATCGGCTCTAAGTTGTTTGCTGGTGCTGTACCAACACGCGGTGAGATTATCGACCTTCGTACATCGGTTGCGGTTACGAACGCCGGTCGTGGTGTCACGTACCTCGGTAACTCACTGATGGTTGGTGATCTACAACAGACTGATGTTCAGCCTGGTTCACCGACAGGTCAATTCCTGATGAACAACGATGCGAATCGCCTCGTCGGTAATGACTATCGTGAATCAAATCAGGTTACAGACGGCGACTTGTTCGCTGGTATCTGGTCTGACTTGCTGATCGGCATGTGGGGTGGCGTACAGATCGACCGTTCAACAGAACGTAAGTTCTTGTCTGGCGGTGTCAGCTTCCGTACTATCGGCACTGTCGATGTCGGTGTTCGCCGTACTGGATCATTCTCGCTCGGTAACGACGGTTAATCCATAATCTAACGGGCTGACGTTTCGGCGTCAGTCCATCACGTTATTAGGTTGACCTGATAGCACATTATCTAAACTCAAATTTGGAGACTAATATGTCCAAGGACAAAGCCGAAGATAAGGCTAAAAAGAATATCAAAGCATTACGTGATCTTCGCGTACAGGGTAAACATGTTGCGGCTGGTGAAGTTGTTGCTAAGTCAGCATTCCCGAACAAGGCCGATTGGCAAAACGTTTGTAACATGACACCACCACGCGCCGAAGAAACGGCTGACGCTGTTACAGCCGAAGCTAAGACGGCACTCGGTCAAGCGGCGGCAAAGGCCGAAGCACCCGCCGCAAAAGGCAAAGGTAAAAAAGACGCTGGTAACACCGGCGGAATGCCTGGGACATAATCAGTTCCACATAAACGATAACGACCCTCTCGTGCCGTTGTGCGTGAGGGGGTTTTTTCTTAACCCTAACCCTGTGACCATAATATATGTCCGCTGATTTTCTTACTGACGACCTTGATGTCATACTATCCGAAGATGTCTTTGGTAACACCGGCGGTGTGACGTGGAATGGTGTCGTTGTGAAGAACGCCATATTTGACGACGAGTCGATTGAAACACAGATGGGTGAGGGTGTAGCCGAAATTATTGAGCAACCAATGATCACAGGTAAGACGGCTGATTTTATCGGCATTGACACTGACGATCCGATACAAGTCAACGGTGAAACGTTCGCTGTAAAAAACTGGAAGGTTGACGGCACAGGCGTCATCGAAATCTTCCTCACGAGAAACCCCGAATGACCCATGTAAGAACACAAATGCGACAAGCGTGGAAGACCGCGCTGGACACACACTTACCGTCAGGTGAGTATCGTGTATTTGCGTCCCGTAAATCCCCAATCAATCACAAGTCCCAATTAGCGTTGGTTGACATGCGTTTTCTTAATGACCAGACACGCGCAGAAGAAGTAATGAACCACCGTGACGGTGATGGTGCGCGTATCCATGTGGGTAGTTTATACGTCCGTGTACAGCGAAGCGCACGGGAAAATGATATTGATGATCTTCTCGATCAGGATGAAATAAACATCATCGCCGCTGTTGCCGCGACTGATTGGTCAGACCTGTTAGAAGAACACCCTGAAATTATGCAAGTCAATTTTACCGACGATTCGTCTGGTGGTAATATTTTGGCGGGTATAGTATTGCGTTTTGATTTGGAATACCGTATCAATCGTGATGACCCTGAAACGATTATCGACTAAAATGGAGAATTAACATGGCTCGGTATAAAGGTAAAGACGGTGCAATCAGTGTTGGTTCCGCCGAAGTTGGTGAGGTCGAATCATTCGACATCGAACTCACTGTAAATGAATTAGACGCAAATACGATGGGTAACGACTGGACTGATGTCGATGCTGGTCAAAAGTCCGCGTCTGGTTCTGTCGCTGTTTTGCGTGACCCCGCTGATGCTGGTCAGGTCGCACTTGCTATCGGAACGAAGGTTACACTCAACCTTTTCCCCGAAGGTGAAACAACTGGTCTGACTGAAATTTCGGGGTCTTTTCTGATTACCTCGAAGGGCCATTCAGTGTCGGTCGGTGATCAAGTCAAAACGTCCTATAACTTCCGCAACGCGGGAACTGTAACAGAAGGCACAGTATAATAATATGACACATGATCTCAAAGAGTTATTGAAGGCAGAAGTCGCCTCGTATGAATCCCGCGAATGGGTCGGTGAAATTGGTGGACAAGAGGTAAAGCTTTACGCGATGCCTTTGTCACCAGCCGATGTCGAGAAGGTTCGCCGTAAGTATCCTGAATTTACAACACAACCTGAACCGTCTGCGATGGTAAATGTTATTTGTGATAAGGCATATACGACACCTGATTTACAACAGGGTACGAAGGCTTTTGCTATCAACATTCATGGTAAATACCTAAAGCAAGCGAAGGTCGAACTTACCGGCGACATCTTCAAAAAGCTATTCGGTGAAGACTTTGATGAGGATACAGACTTCTACACTAAAGTAAAAAACTCAAAGGGCGACCAGACCGCCTAAACTGTTTCAAGATAGCCGCTTACTTTAAGGTTGATATTGATGTTGTTTGGAATTGGCCTTATGCAAAAGTGAATGAACACCTAGCCTTTATGACTATTGAGCGAGAGGGAAATAAGCCATGATGAAAGGTGTAAACCTTCGCTTGAATGCCACTAATAAAGGTGGCCCTGCGATGGGGTCTTTTAAGAAAGGTCTCAAGGGTATTCGGTCAGCACAAAACGCTGTCACGAAGTCGAATGTCGGCTTTATGAAGGGTATGAACTCGAACCGGCGGATTATTCAACAGGTCGGTATGCAAGTATCTGACCTTGGTGTTCAAATTGCTGGTGGTCAATCCGCTATTCTATCACTCACCCAAAACGTCCCACAAGTCGTACAGATGTTCGGCGCGTGGGGTGGTATTCTTGCGGCTCTTATTACCCTAATCGGTACGTTCACCCTGGTTATGATAAAATCAGGGAAGGGTATCAATGACATCATCCCGTTCATGGGTGCTTTGTCCGATGAGTTCAGCGCCCTATCTAGGGGTGTGGTCATGGTGAAAGAGTTCTTCCTTGATGCCTTAAACCTCATCATAAACAACCTCGACGTATTATTTATATCACTATCTATTCTTGCGGCATTTATGCTTAAAAAATGGGTGGTGTCGTTCCTTACATCGACAGGCACATTGCGATTATTCAATGTCGCATTACTGGTGACGAAGAAGCGGGGTATCGGTGCAGGACTGGCGCTCATTAAGGCTCGTGGTGGTGCTATGCTATTCGGTAAGGCATTAGGTTTCGTTAAGAAGGCTATTATAACCACAGGTATCGGTGCGTTGATTGTTCTGGCTGGATATTTAGTTGAGCGATTACTGACGTTGAAGAAAGCGACTGGATCGTGGGCTGAAACATTTAAGCTTCTCGGTGATGTAGCGAAACAGACATTCATGCAGTTACCGAATATCATTGGCGGTGTGTTCTTAAAGATACAGGAATACCAGCTAGGAATGTCGGCTAGTTTCAGTCAAATGTTGGCTGACATACTAGGTAAAACTGGTAAGTGGGCTGATCCTGTGATTGGTGTCTTCGTTGGCATGTTCAAGGCCATTGCGGAAATATTTAAGTCTATCGGTGCGGCTATTGTGAATCCGTTCGTGGACGGCATCAATGTACTTATTGATAAGACCCGTGATGGTGTGAATAAACTCATTGAGATTGCGAACAAAGTACCGAAGGTCGATATACCGTTCATCCCACCCGATGTCGGTAAGATTGGCGGTATCGTGGTTGATGACACACGCAAACTTGGTGAACGGGTTTCTGGCGCGTTTAAGGATGGTTTAGGTGGCACGTATGTCGGTAAAGACGGTGTGTTGACGAAGGGTATGCAAGCCGCGTCAGACCGAACCAAGGCTCTTGCAAGTCAAGTCGGTGCGCTCGGTGATCGGATGCTGAAATCAGCGTCAGATGCTATTCCTGCATGGAAAGAACTGAAAGCGTTATTGGCGGCTACCGATAGTAATGATTTTGATATTCGTTCAATCATGGGTAAAGGTAAAGATGGTACAGACCCCATCGCCGATGTCCCTAAACAAGTCAAAGATATGGTCGATACGATTCCGCCTGTTGTGCTTCCGCCGGCCGATACGAAACCGCTAATTGATTCGGCTAGTACGGCACTGGACGCTATTAAGAGCATGGGTGAATCAATTAGCCGCACGATGAGTGAATCATTCAAGGGTCTTATTCGTGGCACGAAATCGTTCCGCGATGTGGTCACTGATGTCCTCGACACAATCTTGGACAAAATGCTCGACATGATACTTAATCCAATTTTCGATTCAATCGGTGGTTCTATTGCCGGCGGACTTGGTGGTCTATTCAGTAACTTCCTATCTTTTGACGGTGGTGGTTTCACAGGCCGTGGCGCTCGTGTCGGTGGCATGGACGGTAAAGGTGGTGGATTGGCTATCGTTCACCCTAACGAAAGTGTCGTTGATCACACCAAGGGTCAGTCGATGGGTGGTGAGACAACTATCAATCTGAACGTACACGGTGTCACTGATGCTGATTCATTCAGGAAGTCTAAACGCGCTATAATTCGTGATATTCGTACTGGATTGGCAGGGTAATTATGAGTTTCTTAGACGAACAAATAGGAACTGATATTCGCCCTGTAATGTCAGGCGGCGCTCGGTTCGCTACCGAAATCAAGATGGGTCGTTCGGGACATGAGTTTCGTAATAGACGATGGGCTGAACCGCTTCGTGAGTTCTCTATGTCGTTTAGTTCACGCTCTATGGACGCCGTTCTCGACATGTTAGAGTTCGCTTATCGGACGGCTGGTGCGTGGCTTGGTTTTCGCATGAAGGATTGGGTTGACTTCAAATCATGCCCACCACGTCAGACACCGATTGCTACAAATCAGGCATTAGGTACTGGTGACGGTAGCGAGTATTACTTCAAGATGAACAAGTCATATGGCGCTCAATATACGCGGCGTATTTACAAGCCCATCGCAAGTACAATTATGGTCGCTGTGAACGGCACAACATTGGCTCAAAGTGAATGGTTCGTTGATGACGTGAATGGGGTGATTGTATTTAAGGATGCACCGGCGAACAACGCTGTGTTGACATGGGGCGGTGAGTTCGATGTACCCGTTCGGTTCGAGGAAGACATTCTCGAAACACTGACCCATTATCATGCGCTCGGTCAGTCTGGTAACATCGGGTTACGTGAAATTCGTATCCAAGAGGATATTGATACAGCGGCCTATGACACGCAACGGGCGGCGCTATGACAACCACTTCATATTGCTATTGCTGGTCGATTGTCAGACGTGACGGTCAAGGTTTTTTCCTGACCGACCATGACCGAGAACTGACGTTCGACAGTAACACATTCAAGCCAGTCGACGGTGTACTCACGACACAGATAACCACAAGTCTCGGTTTAGAGATTGACGAGTTATCCGTTGAAGGCGCGGTCTCTGATGACAGTATTGATGAGACTGATCTTGAAGCTGGATTGTTTGATGAAGCCACTGTGATCATATACCTCGTTGACTGGAATGACATCACAGACCGCAAGGTCCTGGTAACAGGTAATCTCGGTAACATGACACTGAACGATTACGGCTTTGAGACTGACTTTAATTCGTTGGCTAATAAGCTTGGTAAGACAGTGGGTGAAGCGTATCAGCGGACATGCACAGCGGAACTCGGTGATTCAGAATGCGGCGTTGATCTCACGAGCGCAACATATCGTACCACAGCGACAATCACCGCGGCGGGTGAACTGTCTGTTGAGGTCGATGACCTGTCGTCTTACGATAATGGGTGGTTCGTATTGGGTCAGGTCGTTACGCCGACCGGCGCGAAATATGGCATACGCGGTCAGACAGATAACAGAATTGAACTATGGGAAGCCCCGTTTCCAGCTTTGGAAGTCGGTCAAGTATTGACTATTACAACGGGTTGTAAGAAAAGTCCTGGTGTCTGTGCTGATAAATTCAGTAACATTATTAACTTTCGCGGATACGGTTTGTTCATGCCAGGTCAGGATGCGCTTACCGAATATCCAGTGCGGGGAGAAAAGAATTACAATGGTGGCTCTCTCTTTAACTGATCGGATAATCGCGCAAGCGCGGACATGGGAAGGTACACCCTACCGACATCAACACAGTACGTTTCAGCAAGGTTGTGACTGTCTCGGTCTCGTCCGTGGCGTATGGCGCGATGTCATTGGTACAGAACCACTCACCGCACCGAATTACTCACCATCATGGGATGAGGTCGCCAAAGATGAGGTTCTATTGAATACAGCAAGGCTGTTATTCCGTGAGACCGAAACACCCGTCCCAGGCAACGTTCTTGTTTTCCGTATGAAGCGCGGAATGGTCGCGAAGCACTGTGCGATTATGACAGCACCAGACCGCATGATTCATTCTTATAATAATCGTGGCGTTCAGGAATGTTATATTGTACCGTGGTGGAAGAAGAAGCTGGTCTTTTCTGGCGCGTTCCCAGGGGGTAATTGATATGGCCGCTTTTGCTGTTGCCGCTGGTCAGGCATTTGTATCACAGATACCGAACATTGCTGTCGCCGCCGCTGTATCAATAGCGTCACGCGCATTACAGCCAGATCAGAACGTGAGCCGCCAAGGTACGCGGTTAGAAAACTCGACTATTGTTACGTCAAATGAAGGTTCGATTGTACCGAAGCTGATCGGTCGTAATCGTATTGCTGGTCAGGTCATTTGGCAGACCACGTTTCGTGAGGAAGTAGTCACCGAGACGGAAAGTCAGTCGCAAGGCAAAGGTGGCCCGTCAACGAACACTGAAACCACGACATATAATTACTACGTCAGTTTCGCTATCGGGCTGTGTAAGTCTAATGGTGATGCGAAGATTGGTCAGATATGGGCTGACGGTAAGCCATTGAAGCGCGGCGACTATGCAATCCGCTTCTATGACGGTGCGGACGATCAGTTACCAGACCCTAAGATCGAGGCTACGGAAGGTGCGGGTACGGTTCCCGCGTATCGTGGTCTTTGCTATATCGTGTTTGATGAAATGTTGTTGACCGACTTCGGTAATCGTATCCCACAAATCAACATTGAGGTCATCAATATACCCGCGTCATTCCAAAGCCCTGATGCACTGGAAGACAACCTACGCGCTGTGAACATAATCCCATCAACGGGTGAGTTCCAATACGCAACAACTGAATATTTTAGACAAACACAGGCCGCTGGTGAATCCGTGTCGTTGAATGATAATGCGTTCGAGGAAGGTACTGATTTTGAGGTATCACTAGACCAGCTTCAAGAAGGTGTGACAAATATAGGATCAGCGTCACTTGTTGTGTCATGGTTCGGTACATCGCTGAATGGCGCAACGTGTGAGGTTCGACCGAAGATTGACCTTGATGCAGACGCGAACGGCATCGTGTTTACACCTAGTGACTGGATTGTAAGTGACTTGTCCAGTGGTGACGTTCCCGTATCTGGTTCAGATCGTGTAACATTAGATTATGGTGGCACACCGGCGGATATATCGATTCGTCAGGCGTTCTCTGAAATCAAGTCCCGTGGGCTTCGTGCTATGTTCTATCCGTTTTTATTGATGGACGTGGACGGCTACCCTTGGCGCGGTCGAATTACGGGGTCTGCATCGACATTCGCCGGTACGGTGTCACGAACTGACTTTACAGCATGGAACGGTTCAGAAGTGCCTTACAGTGGCCCTAATGAATGGTCTCAACGCCGCATGATTTATCATTACGCATGGTTGTTGCGCGACATCTTCACAAGTGGTGACGTGTTCATTGTCGGTTCTGAAATGGTCGGGTTATCCGATGACCCTAATTGGGGATCAGAACTCGCACAGATTATCAATGACGTTCGTCAGATATTACCGACTGGTGTTAAGATTTCATACGCGGCTGATTGGAGTGAGTATCAGAAACCCTCGCTTGCCCCGATGTGGAACGTGGCTGACTTTGTTGGTATCGACAATTACATGCCCGTCACTGATTGGCGCGAAGGCGATGAAGTCTATTCGCTTGAACACTTCATGGCTGGTAATGAGAGTGGTGAGTATTGGGACTATTTTTACGCTGACGAAGCTGGTCGGTTAGCCAACAACAAGCTACCGATTACACAGCCGCAATTTAGACAGAAGGACATTCGGTACTGGCGCGATAATAACCATGCGGGGAAAGAAGTGTATTTCACCGAGTTTGGTTGTGCCGCTATTGACCGCGCCGGTAATCAACCGAACGTGTTCTTCGATGAGAAGTCGGACGAGTCAGCGATACCTTGGTTCTCTGATGGTTCACGTAACGACTTCGTTCAGCGATTATACATTGAATCGATGTTGAAGTATTGGGCTGATGACGGCTTGGTTGACCCTGCAAATATGTTCCTGTGGACATGGGATGCACGACCGTACCCTTATTTTCCGTCTAACACCGCACTGTGGGCTGACGGGCCAAATTGGGAAAGGGGTCATTGGCTTAACGGTCGTCTGAACTCACTATCATTGGATAAGGTTATTCTATCGCTGTGCGTTGATGCTGGTCTTACCGAAGATCAAGTTGACGTAACAGGTGTGTCGAAAATATTCACATTGGTTCGCGGTATCATGTGGGCTGATCTAACATCTAATCGTGACGTGTTACAGAACCTTCTCACGACCTTTCATGTTGATGCTTATGAGGCTGACGGTAAGATTGTGTTTGAGCCTAAAAGCACGTCTGATCAATTTATATTGGACACTGATCACTTCCTCGTCAGTAGCCCAACCGACCGATCATTCTCTAAACCGAAGACACAGGAATCCGACCTTCCACAATCAACCATCGTTGAGTTCGTTGATGAATACCGTAACTATCAAATAGCGGCTGTTTCTGGCCGGCGCATTGATACAGGGTCGAGTAATGTGGATCGTTTCTCATCGCTCTCGATCATACCAGATAGTTATGCCCAAAGTTTAGCCGATGCACTAACGCAAGAGAAGTGGGTTGCGCGAGACCAGATTAGTTTCAGCTTACCGCTGTTTTACAAAGACGTTATTTGTAGCAACTGGATTAGAAGCGGACGTAAATACAAGATTGTTCAAATCACATATGGCGACCAGCTTGACATCGAAGCCGTGTGTTTCAATGAGGGTGTTTACGCGACAGTGACCCATGCCGCCTCGACGCCGATTATCCAACAACCATCATCCATCGGAAGTAGCTTTTTGATGACAGCGGAAATACCGCTACTGGAAGAAACGACAGTGAACCATTGGTCGCCTCGTATTCTTGGTCGTCAAGACCCGTGGCCTGGTGGGATTAACTTTTACATCGACGATGGTTCTGGTGGCTATGATTATAATAATCGTATCAGCGTTCCAGGAAAGATAGGTGAGGTCATCAGTGATTTTGGTGCTGGCCCATTATACATTTGGGACGAGTACAATGAGATTACGGTTCGTTTATATGACGAGACGAATAGTCTTGCATCGGTTACAGAAGCATCAGTCCTGAATGGTCAGAATACTATCGCTGTACAGGCGCCTAGTGGCGAGTGGGAACTGATTCAGTTCGTTAATGTGATGTTGAACGGTGACGGCACGTACACGCTCACGAAGCTTCTACGCGGTCAATTAGGCACAGAAGAATACATGGGTGCGCCGACCGTCGCTGGAAGTCGCATGTTTGTCGTTGACCGTGACAGAATGGTTGCTCTCGCCGGTTCAGCTTCACGTCTCAACATTGAGACTGAATTGCGATATGGCCCGTCAGGATACGCGGTGAGCGATGTTCGGTATCAAGACGTAACAATCACGCCACGCGGTGTTGCGTATCGTCCCTATCGCCCTGTACATCTTCGTCAGGTGAAGGAAGACAACGGTGACATCACACTGACTTGGATTAGACAGACGCGCTTCGAGGGTGACGGGTGGGACGCCGAAGTTCCGCTTAAAGAGGAATTTGAACGGTATGAGATTGATGTACTGGACGGATCGACCGTGGTCGAAACGATACAGGTGGACAATACGACATCTTTCACTTATTCAGAAGCACAACAGATTACCGACTTTGGTTCAGCGCAAGCCATGATCACATGGAACGTTTACCAGATGAGTACAACATTCGGACGAGGGACAGTAGGACATGGTTGATACAACGAAACTAGGATTACCGATCCTTGCGGCATCACAAGCACAGAAGCATGTGACCATGAATGAAAGCCTGTATCGTCTTGATACGTTGGTTCAACTATCTGTGTTGGATAAAGACCTCACAGCCCCACCAGCCTCACCCACAGAAGGCGATTCGTATATCGTTGGTGCATCAGCGACAGGCGCGTGGTCGGGCCATGACGAGAAGGTAGCGGCGTTCACGACAGGTATATGGTTCTTCCACATTCCGAAGGCTGGCTGGTTGTCATGGGTTGCTGATGAAGACGCTTATTATTCATATGACGGTTCGGCGTGGGCTGAATTTGAATCAGGCGGTGGTGGTGGTGACGCACTTCCTTTAACGGGTGGTGAGTTAACAGGTAATTTGACCGTAAAAACAATGACACCAACTTTGACGGTTTCTAGTCCTGACACTACGTCAGGTCACGCATTGTATCGGTCTATAGGGAGACGAACTATTGGTTCGACAGGTGTTATCGGACAACACGATTATATAAACAATGTTGATGGTTCAACAGTATCGCAATGGCTTTTGAAAGCCAATGGTGATGTAGACTTAACAGTGGGTGTATTGAAAGTCAGCTCTAATGAAGTGTATCATGCTGGTAATTTCGCAAATGGTTCTGACAATCGTCGTATAGGGCAACTCGGGTTAGGTGGTGCAACGGCTGACACAACTAATGTTCTGTCAATGAACGGGTCTGCCGCACTATTCAACAACGCTGGTGCTGGTGTACAGTTAAAGCTGAACAAGAACGCTATTGGTGATACAGCCAGTTTCTTATTTCAGACTGGATTTAGCGGTCGTGCCGAAATTGGACTGACTGGTAACGATGACTTCTCATTCAAGGTTAGCCCTGACGGGTCAACGTTCAAGGACGGTATTGTTATCGACAAAACAACAGGTAAGGTACGCTTCCCGTCTGGTGCTAGATCAATTAGGCGCGTTGATCTAGGTGGTCGGTTCTATATGAACGTTGATAATCGTTGGATTACGTTCAGTACGAACTATGGTATTGCTAGTGAAAACCATAGTAGTTCAATGGGTACTGCGAGTGAGCCAAACACATCACATTTAGGAATAGGTATCTATTTGAGACAAGGTGAGACCTTGGTTGACCTTCATACAGCATGGCGTTGTAATGCGTCAGACGTTACAAATGTTGATGTAAGAATGTTATTTCATACAGGGTTGTTTGACGGAACATGGAACACCGCCGCTGAAACAACACAGTCTGTTATTCATTCAGAGGACGGTGTGCCGATGACAGTAGGTTGGTCGCAATATAAACCATCCGTCACCGAGTTTACAGCACCAGCGGACGGATTCTTTATGTTGGTAATTAGACCCGTTGGAACATTGACCGCAACACGGTATATTTACACCAACGGGTCGTTTACGATCCTGACAGAATAACTAACCCAATCCAGGCATTGAAGACCCTGTGGTCATACCTGGCATCATTGATACTGGTTTATCGACCACGGTCTTTTTTCTCGGTTGCGTGATACCAGGTCTCGACATTCCCCGCTCACCGTACCAACGAGCCGACGACGGCAATGCGTTCGCCTTTTCCGTTGCGGCGGTCAGTGCTTCGGCTAGGTCTTCCGCACAGCGCGGTACGGTCGTTCTGTCACCGTATTCAATCTTGACATGGAACTGACCACCACGCCGGCGGATAATGATGACCTCGGTCGCTTCTGGCTCTTTGCTGATCCAATCAGCTACGGCTTGTACGGCGTCTGTCATCGCACGTCCTCGTAATACTTCCCGTCCGCCTTACTTTGTTTGAACACCTTATCTTCGTATCCAAAGTAATCAGTGTCGATATGCTCTAAGTCACTGAACCTGATATTGGTGATAACTTCCCCGCCGGAACGAATAAGACACACTGGCGGATTGGTCGTGACACCTAATGGAAGTTCCGATTGATTCGGGTCGGACGTATCACAGCGATCCTCGACGAGTTTAGCATACCCCTGAATGTCATGCCAGTTGTCCGTGTAATGGGGATCACCGTTGAGTATCCGTGCGATCTTATCGGCTATCGTGCGTAACGCTTGCTTCATAAATGGTGGTAGTTTTTTCCACTTCGGCGCTTTCATCATTACGTCTAATAAACCGTCTGTTATGATAGCGTGATCGGTGAAGTCACCGTATCTGTCGCCGCGCTCTTTGAGTGTATCCTGAACCTGATCCATGTGACTATTTTTCTCTCTTGGGACACTTGAACGTATCGTCATTTACGTCCCATCGTCTGTTGCACGTCGAACAATATCGCTCGTCGCTTTGTGTTACAATATTACAATCTTCCTGAACGGGTCGAGACTGCGATTTCGGCTTACGGTGCGTTGATGTCGGCCGGCGCGATGAATAATTACGGTTAGTCATAATCTAATCCTTCGATAAGTTTCTTGGCTTCTTCGATATACCAAAGCCAGTTCACGTTGTCCCACCTAAAATTCTGCATGTCGTTTGTTATAGTCACAGTCCATCCGACATCAATACCTGTGTTTGAATATTCAGTTGCGTTACGCTTCACCATACGCTTGTTCAGTGGCTTCCCGTCAGTTGAGATATAGTATCGGGTGTTGCGTTGTACTTCCTCATCACCGTGCATCAGATAGCAAGGGTGCTTATTAGCTGATCTGTTGACCTTGACCGAACACTGGAAATCATACGGGTCACGGTGGTTCAAGATGAAGTCAGCGATTGGTATGCGGTTCCCCGTCAGATGAGCGTTGACAGCCTTTCTCACGACTAATGCGGATTGGTCTTGATGCCAGTCGAACTCGCGCGTGTTGATGTTGTCAAGCGGCGTCTCAATACGATACGCACCGATCCGTTTGACTTTATCATCTACCTTCACAGCCATGTAGCTATTCACGTCCCGAACGAACATTGATTTATATTGCGCCGATTCCAATTCGAGACCAGTATGTTCTTCCCACATCTTACAGACATTGTGCATCCACTCGACGTGTGACTTCTTCACCCGAATTGTGAGACCATCAGTATTGATCTGTATCATTTGAACACAGTCACTAATCGAATAGAGAGTGTTGGTCGCCTCATTGAATGTATGGGTGAGCCATTCGGCTAACATGCACAATAGAAGCTGTCCGTTGATTGTAACCGACATCGTGTACTGTGGGTCAAAGAACGGGCTGTGTATGCTGTTAGATTGGCCGTATGGTACGTTCAATGCGAACTTGTACATCAGGTTTTCAGGCATCGGTTTAGGATACTTCTTACGTGTCAAATACGTCCCGTGATAAACGTCAGTGAAAACAGAAGATAGGTGGTCAGGATACCATCTGTGAGTGATAGCCAGGTTCGGATAATACGAAGCCACGTCCCAATCCCATATTTCCCATTCATCATCTTCATGCACTGATGATTTATGAATCGACCCGTGGATACCACCCGTCCCGAAATCGTATTGAAACCCATCAACGAGACATGCCGTCTTACCGTCACCCGATGACGATACTATGCGCCGACCGCCGGCCTTCTTCACCAGCTTTTTTTCCTCGCCGGTAAGCTTATCGACAGTCTCGACGTATTGCTCTTTTGACCCCTCGTTCCACACGATTGTATCGAATAGTCCGAAGAAACCTTTGGTCTCGCTCGGTAAGATTGTCTTACTGGCGATGAACGTAGCGATACGATAAAATTCAGGGTGACGGAAGAACACCTTCGGGCTGATGACATCAGCGAGACGTATCTGACCTCGTATGGTCTGGCGCGGTTCTTTTTTCCCGTTCGGCTTATGATAACATGGTGTACCCGATGCTTCAATTTGGCTAATCATTATCTGTGCGCCAATTTTACCATCATTGAAGTTCAGTATGTCACCGATGTCGTGTTTGGTCGCGAGGTCATCCCTGAATGATATACGGTCAACCGAGTAATAGAAGAACTT
>JAMASZ010000211.1 GCA_023301585.1 Alphaproteobacteria bacterium
GAACGAGTTCGGACTGGCAGGGACAGCACTGGATAGGGGCGGGGCCGTGTCTTGGGATGTTCGGAGGATAAAAGCTATTCTGCTACGGCGCCACTTACTTCAAGAAGCTTATGCAACTTCGTTTTTTAAATAAGACGGCATGCTCATTGTTGTTGGCTTCAACTATTCAACCTAAGAAATAATCAGCTTCTAAAATTGATCTCCATAAATGCTTGCAATTAATTTCACCTTGTTTTTTCGGAATTCATTCCGTATTTTCAAGGCGAATGATTAGTAGAAACCACGAAAAACTTCTGATTGAGCGCCTCGGCGATAGTCCTGTGGTAGCTCTATTGGGTTCACGTCAGGTCGGCAAAACCACTCTCGCACAGGAGCTTCAGCATGACAAACCAACTCATTATCTTGATCTTGAGCTTCCGTCAGATGCAGCCAGGCTTGCAGACCCCGAACTTTACCTCGGCAGGCTTTCAGGACAACTCGTAATCCTCGACGAAATCCAACGTCTCCCTGAACTTTTTCCAGTTCTCCGCAGCCTCGTCGATCAAAGACGCAGAAAAGGAGAACGATCTGCGCAATTTCTTCTCCTCGGATCAGCCTCCCCGGACCTACTCCAACAAAGTTCTGAGACGCTCGCCGGCCGGATCAGTTATATGGAACTTCCTCCCCTTTATCTCACTGAACTCGACTCAGCCCCCCAGACACTCGAACGTCATTGGTTCCGTGGCGGTTATCCCGATGCTTACCTGGCCAAGAATGATCGCTCCGCCATGAGAGGGAGTGAAGACTTCATCACCAGTTACGTGGAGCGTTATCTGCCTCAGCAAGGTGTCACTGCTAATCCAGCTCAATTGCGCCGCTTCTGCTCCATGCTTGCTCACCAACAAGGAAGCACAGTCAATTTGAGCAAAACTGGAAACTCCCTCGGCATCGATGGGAAAACAGTGCTTCACTACCTCGATCTACTAGAAGGACTCTATCTCGTTCGCAGCCTGCCAGCGTGGAGTCGGAATGCGGGCAAGCGCCTCGTCAAATCTCCAAAGATATTCTGGCGCGATACCGGACTTCTCCATTCTCTCAGCGGATTGGAAAACATCGAACAACTCCTCGGTCACCCCATCTGCGGCCATTCATGGGAAGGCTACTGCATCGCACAAATCCTAGCCATTCTCCCCACCGCCGTGAACGCCAGTTACTACAGAACCCAAGCAGGAGCAGAAGTTGATCTCGTCCTCGAATTCCCAAATGGCAATATCCACGCGATCGAAATCAAACGCACCCTTTCGCCCAAACTCACCCAGTCGTTTCGCGAAAGCATGAAAACACTGAACGCGACAAAAGGAACCTACCTCATGCCAGCAGGAGAATCGTTTCCCCTTTCAGAAAACGTTACGGCAATGTCTCTCTCAGATTTACTGATGGAGATCGAGAAATCCTAACATCGCTACACTCTCCATCCACCAGAACTAACTTCACACCACTTCATGGACTTTAACAAAATCCGCGCCCACAAAAGCGATCAAAAAATTGGCTTTGAGGAAATTCACTCAATTTTTTGTAAAAAATTTCGAAACTTTTAAATATGATTTTAAAAAAAATGAAAAATTTCTCTTTTTGATAAACGAAAATCGAGAAGAGGAAATAAATAAGCTAAATGATTTAATCTTGAAAATCACAAATCAAGATTTCAAAAAAAATGTTAATCAATTTAAATTAAATCATAAAATTCCAAAACCCAAAAATATAAAAGAAATAATTTATATATTATCTTATTTTATAAATTACTATTTTTTTTATATATCAATTTTAACAAGAAAATTACCTAATAGAGAATTTTATTATCAGAATAATTTAAATACTTTGTTTGAACATTGTTATTCTATTTTTGAAGAATTTAAAAATTTATATAAAAATCAAAAAAATTTTGAAATTGAAGATTTACATCTTATTGATTCTTTTCTTTATTTGCAGATTTTAATAAAATCGAAAACTGATAAAAAATATAAACTTATTATAAATCGATTTTTGATTTTTTTGATTGATGAACTAAAATTTTCTTTAAAAAAAAAATTGGAATTTTTCTTTAATAATATTTCTAGTTTTAAAGAATCTTCTAATTATAATTTTATTCTTGATGATCATTTGAAATACTTTGGACTTTTTTTGAGATTTCCTAATGTTTTAGACAATCAAGAATTTTTAGAACTTTTTATTGATAAGTTTTTAGATTTTGCAAATAATCAAAAAGATAGACAACTTTATGAGGATTTTTTAGAATTTGATATATATAATAATAACATGAAAAAAAAAATAGAAAATTATAAAAATAAACTTAAATAAATATAAATTTGTAATCAAAAGAGAAAATATTTTTTTAATTAAATATTAATTAATTAACTAAAAAATAATAAAAAAATAAAAAATCATAAACAAAAATCAAAAATTAATTAATATTAATTAAGAAACTAAAAAATAATAAAAAAATCATAAACTAAAATCAAAAATTACTTAGTAGCCACATCTAAATCCTTAATATCCTCCACAAGTTTCGGATTCTTTTTCAATTCCTCCAATTTTGCTGATCTACTTTGCTCGGTAGTATTTTTAAAATCCTGAAAATTAAACCCATCCTGAAACCCATTCCAACAAAGCCCATTCCCAAAAAAGAAAAACCTAGGATAAATCCAAAACCGATTCCATTCCTGATGCTCATTAGAATCAACATGAACCTCCCAAGTCTCATGATTATTATGCCCAAGATTCCCATACCCATAAAACTGCTCCCCACTAAACCCAAGCCCAGAAAGCGCAAAAAACCCAGCAGCAAAAACATTCAAACTCATTCCAACCTTATACCTCCCATCATTTTCCCGAGCCATTTTCCAGCCACACCCAAATTCATACTCACAAATCTTATCAGCATGTTTCTTATTCCAAATTTGACACCCCATAACAGGCTTAGTTTTCCTTATAAACGCTCCACTCCAAGAATTATAATATTCATAATTTTGAAATATTGACGGATAAGGATCATTGCTGTTTACTTCATAAGCAGGTCTGTCTAAATTCAATTTTTTTATGCAGAGCAGAGGTCTGAGGTTTTTGCAAATTGTGTCTCCGTTGTAACGGTTGCAGTATTGCGTGTTGTTTACTAGCGGCTTGCCTCGGCAGGATATTTGGCATATTCCGAATTTGCAGTATTTGCAGTTCTTTGTTGTTCCCCATGTTAGACCTCTTCTTGTGCAGTTTTTGTTTGGTGGGAGTTTGTTCAGGTAGTCTATGTTGTAGTAGTGGTTTTTTGAGGCCGTGCTTCCTTTTGTGGTGTCTGAAGGGAGGGCTTCGGTTTTTTGGTTTGTTAATGGGGCTTTTTGGTGGATTGTTTTTAAGATGAGAAGTGAAAGGATTGTTAAGAATTTTTGGTTCATTTATTGTTTTATTTAATTGAGGTTTTATACAGTTTTTTTTTTTTATTGTACAATTATTTAAAAATTTATTTGATTGAGATCCTTTTTTTTTTATTGTACAATTATTTAAAAATTTTTTGTAATTTCTAATTTTATTTGAAAAAGAGGTTTATTAATTTTTAATTTTTATTAAATTAATTTAACTTAAAACAATTTTGAAAATAAGGGGTTTGGGGTTTGGGGTTTGGGGTTTGGGGTTTGGG
>JAMASZ010000212.1 GCA_023301585.1 Alphaproteobacteria bacterium
ACGAAACACGCACGATTATATTTGATTATGGTGGTCCTAATATTGCGAAGCCAATGCATGTCGGTCATTTACGCGCGTCAATTATTGGCGATACGCTACGCCGTATTTTCAAATTCTCAGGCTACGATGTCCTAGGTGATATTCATTTAGGGGATTGGGGTACGCATTTAGGAATGCTGTTCAGCGATTATGAACGTGACGATAAAATTGATTGGATTTTAAATATTGACCTGAGCAATGAAGATGATTGCGATGCTCTGTTTCAGGATATGAGTGCGCGCTATCCTAAGGCGTCTGAGGCTTGTAAAGAAGATAAGGTGTTAATGGCAGAAGCGCACCGCATTACGAAAGCGCTGCAAGAAAGACAAGACCCCTATATCAGTGTGTGGAATAAAGTTTTTGAAGTATCAATTGCTGGTATGAAAAAGAATTTTTCTGCGCTTAATGTTCATTTTGATTTGTGGAAGGGTGAAGCCTCTGTTCAAGACTTCATCGAACCAATGGTCGAAAAATTAAAATCAGATGGTCATGCTGTTATTAGTGACGGCGCGTTGATTTTGGACGTTGCTCAAGACGATGATAAAAAAGAAATGCCACCGTTAATTTTACTTAAATCTGATGGTGCCGCGATGTACGGTACAACAGATTTAGCGACAGTTGTTGATCGTGTTGAAAATTATGATTTAGCGCGCATGGTATATGTGGTGGATCAACGTCAGGCACTTCACTTTGAACAAGTGTTCCGTGCGGCTTATAAAACAAGCATTGTTGATGATGGTGTTGAGCTAACCCATGCTGGGTTTGGTACAATGAATGGTACAGACGGTAAGCCGTTTAAAACCCGTGCCGGTGGTGTGATGAAGTTGGAAGATTTAATCACAATGGGCATTGAAAAGGCTGAAGAACGGCTGAAGGAAGCTAATTTAGCTAGTGATATGGACGAAGCGGAGCGTGATGATGTTGCGAATAAGGTTGCGATTGCGGCGATTAAGTTTGCAGACTTACAAAACCAACGCCAGTCCAATTATGTGTTTGATTTAGATAGATTGACGAGCTTTGAAGGTAAAACGGGACCTTACTTATTGTATCAAGCGGTGCGTATTAAATCACTGTTAAAAAAAGCAGGTGAGTTTAACGCAGATGCTCACTTAAAAATTCAAGATGAAGATAGAGCACTAGCGTTATTGTTAACAGAACTACCAGATGCATTGGCACTGAGTATGCGTAATTATGCGCCGCATCATTTATGTGAGCATGTATATAAACTTTCACAAGCGTTTAGCTCATTCTATGGTAACTGCCATATTTTATCTGAAACAGACGAAGAGATTAAAAACAGTCGTTTGAAATTATGTGCCATGACAGTTGAACAAATCGAATTGATCTTATCATTGCTAGGAATAGACGTTCCAGAACGTATGTAATTTAAGCTAGGCGGCGCTCTTGGGCGTTGACTGGTTTGCGTCCACGTTTTTGTGGGCGAACGGAGCGTCCAATTTTTTCCTCTATATTATCTAAGAATATGTCAGAACCGCGCGGACGTCCTGTTTGTAAATGTGTTTGAACTGTTTTTAATTCGGTCAAGTCCATAGGGCGAGCGAGGTAATCGCTCCAGCTATGGATACTGTTAAGACCAAGATTAATATCACTTAATATTGGATTTCTTATAACCTTGATACGGCTTTTTGCGCTGCTCCAGAGGTAATTTTCATGCTTAGGCGTTAATTCTAAAGTCACGGGTAGTGTTTCAATGAAGCGAAGGGCGCGTAAGAGGGATTGTTTATCCATGGCGTATGAGAAGAAACGGTTTTGAAATAAGTTACCTGTACGTCCTTCGCGTTCATTTGTTTGACGGGTATAGCGACGGTTTGTTTCACCTATGGCGCGTGATAGTAGCAATTCCTGTTGCGGTAGAACGGTTAAATGAATTTGATTGGGTAAAAGGCAATAGGAGGTAATGGATATATTATTTAAGTCACATTGTTCTTTTAATATATCAAGATAATCTTGATAGTCAGATTTTTGGAAGAAGATGCGTGCACCTTCAACGCCACGTTGTGAGATGTGGTGGTCGGTATCTGCAATTACGATGCGAGCCTGTCTAGCCATTTTATGTATCCTTCTATGCAATTACAAAAAAACCAAGAAACTATTTAGATTTTTCGGATTTTGTAATGACGATGGGTAAAGTTCAAGAATATGAACTTAATGCTATTAGAATGCTATTCG
The DNA here is from genome assembly GCA_023301585.1 of Alphaproteobacteria bacterium. GTDB lineage: Bacteria > Pseudomonadota > Alphaproteobacteria > Micavibrionales > Micavibrionaceae. The sequence goes on from JAMASZ010000212.1 coordinate 2,230, forward strand.
GTTGTTTTGTCAACGATGGTGTCCCTGATATATTATCGAGCAAGAAGTACGTGATAGTAAGCATAGTGATTTGCTTGATCATTATCTATATAACATGCAGCATTTATATTGGATAAAATACTACTTCCTGCTTCGTCTCCCATCGAGCTTAGGGGCGCAATAAAATCACCCTTAAATAGTCCAACGAGATGAGAAACACCAGAGTCATCGGGCGTAGATGTTCCAGTAGGCAAACCAAGTAATTTGTTTATTTCATTACAAATTTGGGGATTTGAAATGGCTAGTAGTAAATATAACTCTGAATTTTCTGAGTTAGTGCCGTTAGTGCCTATACCAATAAAATCTGCATCCATTCCGTAAACATAATGTGACCACGGTAACGTAAAAATTTTTTTAGAATCTATTAAACTTGACGGGGTAAGGACTAACGCCCTTCCACCTTCTGGCTCAAAGATATGACATGACTTGTCTATTGGAGCATCTGGATTCGAATAACCGCCAACGACGGAATTTTCAAAAGTTATTTCAGTTTCGGAGCAACCGTTACGGCGGACTCGATTTACAGCGCCTTCGATAATGCGAGCATAATTTAAAATTTCCTGAGCGGCTATTTTGGTTTGTTGTTTTGATATATTGCTTGAGCCATCACGGGCGCTACGAGAGAAAGAAAAAGCGAGAGCGCCAAATAAAAAGACAGCAATTAGGATAAATAAAATGGCATTACCATTTTGGTTTTTGAAGTTTTTATTTTGTAGCATTGGTTGAGTTATCCGAACCATCAGATTTAATAAGAGATTTTTTAAGACCATCATGCGCGTTATTTAAAATTTCTTCGGCGTTGTCGTCTAATTTCTTCTTAAAGATTTGCGGTGTTTGTGGGGCCTTAGCAGTTTCAGTAGCTGGCGGCGGTGTTACTGGTGCTTGCACAGGAGGCTGGGTAGTAACAGGTGGTGCCACAGGTGTTGCTGGTTGTTGAGGCGGTGTAACAGGTTTCGTCTGAGCTGGCGCAGTTTGTTGTGCCGGCGGTGGTGTGGGCGCTTGCGCAGGTGGTTGAGCCGCAACTGGTGGTGTGACAGGAGCGGCAGGCTGTTGAGTTGGGGCAGGTTGGGATGTGCCCGCATTTCTTGCTTCTGCAGCTTCTTCTGGGAACATTTCTGCGTGTAGTTCGCAAAGCGCAATAATACCGTGATCAATAGGGTCGTCATAAGACTTCTGACCTAAATCATATCCTTTAATAAACGATTCGATTTGGCTAGGTGTTTCAGCGGCAACATCAGCTTTTTGGGCAGTCCATTCTTTATCGACCAATAAGTCACGTAGTTTTGTGATGTTTGCGATGTTTTTAATGACAGCATCTGGTGGTGGGGCGAGCGCCAAATAACGTGTTACACGCATTGCTTTTGCAGCACCAGGATTTGAATAAAAGATGTTTGCGTCTAAAACATCCATTGCGAATGAAATGATGGCTTCGCCTTCCTTCATGTCTTTCAAATCATCATAATCGGCACGGGTTCCCGTATCAATCTGCGCTTGCTGCGTATCAGAGTAAGAACCCATCGACATACCACCTGACAATTGTAGGGTGGACACTTTTGCGATGTAATCTTTACCAATGTGATTTTCAAAGAATTCACGTGTTTGTGTTGGATCTTGTAACTTGCCAAAGATTTTAATGTTACAGTTGGCAGTAATGGAACGTGCTTCTTCCTTCACGCGTTTTTCCATCGCTTGTAAATCCTGTGCGGAGAAGATAAGACAGAAACCTAGAGAACGCGCCTGCGCTGCCATGACGGCCATACCCTGGGCGGTATAGTAACCAACCTCATCGAAGACAGTCATAAATGGTGTTGCGGAGTGAGTTGGTTTATTCTCAATAACAGTTGAGCTTTCACCTTCCAAAGTGGCACCCAAGGTAGAACCCATCATACCTTTAATTGTAGAGGCAATAATTTTACCCAAGTTAGCTGTTTCATCGCCAGATTTTTCAAGAGCAGGAATAAGAACAATCATAACGCGACGATTTAGAACAACATCAACCATGTCGATATCGGCGGCTTGGGTGTCAAAGATATAACCGTAATCATCACCCAAAGATTGTAGGGCACGCGTAAACTGCATGGTCAAATAACCGTGCTGCTGGCGAACTGTTGTTGTATCAATTGGGGGCTGGTCTGGACCCATAGGTTTTTCATTACCATCATCATCAAAGGCATCGTTTGAGAAACCTGGAAGTGTATCAAGGTAGCCAATTAAACCCTCACGAATTTTTTCTGAGAGAGTTTCGTCGCGTGATAGGCGAATAATATAATTAAGACCTAAATAATTTCTTATTGAGTTAATGGATAGCGGAAAGTCTTGATTATCACGTTTAAACGTCAATGCAGGCATGAGTGAACTCATTAAGGATACCGCACGTTCTTTCCACATCGCGTTATCACCCTCAGCATCAGGCATCAGGGATACAAGCATTTGTGTTAGGTAAGAGGCAGAACCAGAGGAGAACGGGTTCATGGTGTTAGATGGTGCGGCCCCATCGACGTTACCCGTCATGTAGTTTAGTACAAGTAAATCATCATCGCGTCCAAAGCGTCTTACGAGAGAAGATAGAGACGACCATAAATCAGTATCGGCTTTACCATCAACATAAACAAAACCTGACCCCCATGACATGGCGCTGGTTACAAAAGATTTTAGTCCTTCTGTTTTACCGGAACCGGTTGTTCCTAGGTATAAGATATGCGTTCTAGCGTCCGAGTTACTGTACCAGATTTGTTGGTTAGATTTTTTCTCATTACCAATAAATAGAATCCCTTCTGGTGTGCCATTAGCGCCAGGACCCATATTATTAGTGTCTTTATACTTAGAGCCAACCGGCATTTTTCCTGGTAGAGCACGATTTCTTGTTACTAGCCACCAAAAAAATAAAAGATAGAATAATAATAATAAATCAGCGAGATAAACAGCAATCGGTGAAATGAAAATAGATACGACACCAAGAAGGCAAATTACAAAGGCATAGTTTGGGCGTTGGATAGTATCACCAAGACGCACATATAGTGGGCGAATATCACGAACAATCGCCTTTTTACCATAGCCATATTTTTTTCTATCGAGAGCCATTCAAAGCTTTTCTTTTTGTTTAAGTTATTATTTTATAGCCCGTTTAAAAAATCATCAGCTGATACGGGAACACCAGTCTTACTTGTAACTGGCGCGCCATTAATTGAAGAAGATGTAGTCGTATCGCTAATTTGCGTTCTATTAGGAACCATATTTGAAAGGTAAGAAAATAAAGCAATAATAATTCCTGTTGCTAGCAATGCGATGAGCCACTTTGAAACCGATTGGTTATCATTTGCTGACGCAGTAGTGTTAGAGCTTTTAGCTTTTTTGGTTTGAGAGGATTTTCCTTTTGTACCTGAAAGCGTTTCTGTTGATTGAGAAGAATTTTGCAATGCTTGTGATGCAATCATTAAAGCTTCTACGGCATCTGATTTATTATCAAACGGCGCAATGGTTTCTGCAGAAGTTTTAGTCAGCTTAACTTGTAATAAACTTAAACCATTTTTATCTTCTTTTACTTCAAACGCAGCGGCGCCAGTTTTCTTGAGTTCCATACGCCAAACGACCGGATCTAATGCCTTAGGAAGAGATAAAATTAAATGATTATCAACAACATTAGCCGTCGTCTTGTTTTCGATACTATCGTTTTTATCAAATATATTTTTAAAAGAAAAAGTCATGTTTTTATCACCATTATGTTTTAAGTTGTTTTTACTTTTTTAATGCCTTTTTTGTTAGAAGAAGCACTGTAATCTAATTGTGGAATTGGTCGGGCATTATTTGAATCCATGTATTCTACAATAGAATCGACCGCTCCTTGTACCTTAGCTTTTGGAATAGGGCGGTCAGCTCTTTTTTCTGCTCTAAAGTGAGCCATCGCACCGATAGCTTCCATATGACAAGATTGTCGCCCTAAGTTATTTAACGGATACCAAAGTTCACGGTTATGAGCGCGTAGCCATACAAACTGTGCTGGCGCTAAAACGCCCCCTTCTTCACGGGCTGTAAATAAAGCACGGAGCATGGCTGTTGTTTCCCATGCGTGACGGTTACAAGCTTTTAAAACTGTTTCTGAGAG
>JAMASZ010000213.1 GCA_023301585.1 Alphaproteobacteria bacterium
ACGAACAGTTGAAGTAGAAGCATTTTGCTCATGATCAGCGTGAAGGACTAAAATACGCTCCATGGCACGCACAACTGGCGGGCGTAATTTATATTCTTCTGCAGGAACAGAGAAACACATGTGCAAGAAGTTCTCTGTGTAGCTTAAGTCATTTCGTGGGTATACATAAGGTTGCCCCATACTATATTTCATCGCCATAGCAGCGAGCGTAGGGATTTTAGCAACCAATCGATGCGCCGAAATCATACGTTGTTGCGGGTCAGTGATATCGAGTGAGTCGTGATAGAACGCCGCCATAGCACCAACAACACCACACATAATGGCCATAGGGTGTGCATCACGACGGAATCCTTGATAAATGCTCTTTATCTGTTCATGCACCATCGTGTGATAGGTAATGTTATGCGTAAATTCATCTAATTCTTTTTGCGTAGGCAGCTCACCATTCAGGAGTAGGTAACAAGTTTCGAGATAACTGCTCTTTTCAGCTAGTTCTTTAATGTCGTAACCACGATGCATCAAAATACCTTTATCACCATCAATATAGGTCAAGCGTGACTTACAGCTACCAGTCGCCGTAAAGCTCGGGTCTAAGGTGAAGTAGCCTGTCATCGCATGAAGCTTACGGATATCAATACAATGGGGACCATACGTACCCTCTACAATAGGTAATTCACAGCTTTCGCCAGTTTCATTATTGGTCAATGTGAAGGTTTTGTTTGAACTATTGTCGTTTGATTTTTTGCCCATTATTTTGTCCTAAAGTTGCAATTTAAAGTAAGAATATACGCGAGCGCGAATGCGCGTGAGGTATGCGTTAAGAAATAACACAATCATTATACTGTTTTTCAAGATAATATCAATGCAGGCGATAGGTAAATTTATTAGCCACCAATATGACTAATCGCTTTTTGTAAGCGCTGTGTTACTTCGTCTTTACCCAGAATTTCAACTGCTTCAAATAAGCTAGGGGATTTGTCCGTACCTGTTAATGCAGCGCGAAGGGGCATCATCACTTTGCCCAATTTACCGTCAGCATTATCATTGGCGTAGTCACGACAAGCACCTTCAATTGCATCATGGGTGAAATCTTGAAGTGCTTCTAAATTTCCTATCAAGCCTTGTAAAACTGGAACAGCGTCAGCGTTTAAATGCTTTTGTGCTTTTTCGTTATATTCAATTTTGCTTGCATCGATAAGATAGAACATACTCTCGGAAGCTAATTCCACAAGTGTTTTTGAACGGTCTTTAAGCCCATCCATACCGGCTTGCAAACGCGCTATACCAACTTCACTCAAAATCATATCGTGATGTGTTTGCAAGAATGGCGTCACCAATTCTATCAAGCGCGCATTGTCGCCTTCTTTAATGTAATGCGCGTTCATAGATTCAAGCTTGGTGTAATCAAACTTAGCGGCAGATTTATTGATACCGTTGAAATCAAACAGTTTCACAGCTTCCTCGAGCGAGAATAGCTCCTGGTCGCCATGTCCCCAACCTAAACGAAGCAGGTAATTAAACACAGCTTCAGGCAGGTAGCCTAAATTCTGAAATTCTTGAACGCTAACCGCGCCGTGACGCTTTGATAACTTCGCACCATCTGCGCCATGGATAAGCGGTAAATGCGCGTAAGTAGGTTGTTCCCAACCCAACGCATCATAAATCACATTTTGACGGAAGGTATTGTTCAAATGGTCATCACCACGCATGACATGGGTGACCCCCATATCATGGTCATCAACAACAACGGCAAGCATATAGGTTGGTGTGCCATCACTACGAAGAATGATTAAGTCATCAAGGTTTTCATTTTCAACAGTGACATCACCCTGAACCTCATCACGAATAATGCTACTACCTTTAAGTGGTGCTTTGACGCGAATAACAGGTTTTACACCTTCAGGCGCATCTTCGGCAGGGCGGTCGCGCCAACGGCGATCATAGCTTGAGCTTTTGCCCGCTTTCTTGGCTTCGTCACGCATGATTTGTAATTCTTCAGGGGAACAATAACAGTGATATGCCTGTCCATTTTTAACCATCTCATTGGCTACATCAATGTGTCGCTGACGGTTCTCATATTGTGACTCTGGCGTGTTGTCATAGTTTAAGGACAACCAATTAAGACTGCTTTTAATGGCTTCAACGGCTTCTTCCGAATGACGCTCGCGGTCGGTGTCTTCAATACGTACTAAAAACTGACCGTCTGTGTGGCGCGCATAAAGCCAATTGAACAGGGCTGTGCGGGCATTACCAATATGCATCATACCTGTTGGCGATGGTGGAAAACGCGTTACGACATTTTTTGAGGCGGTCATTATTTTACTCTGTTGTGTTTAGGGTTAATCTGTTTCATCTTACATACACGCGTATAGCTTTTAAATAAAGGGGCGTTATTTATTGAAGATATCTGAAAACATCATAGAGGAATTTGCGAAGCAGAAAAATAACTTATTTCTCTGGCTGCCTGTTTTTTTTGCAACGGGTATCGCGCTGTATTTCACTATTCGTTTTGAACCGCCAATATTGATTGCTTTTGGTGCAAGCTTATTGAGTGGTCTGTTGTTCTATATTTCTTGGCGACTTCAAGAAAAATCAGGCTTGAACAAAATCGTGATGATGCTTTCAGCGCTGCTATTCCTAATCTGTGCAGGGTTTCTAACCGCACAAATCAAGACGCATTTATCCTATACGCCGATGTTGACTAAGAAAATTAAAACGGTTGGTTTAGAAGGCACAATCGACATGATTGAACCATTGGGGAGTAAGGGCGGTAGCCGAATAGTCTTTAAAGATTTAACCATTGAACGCTTAACGCCAGAAAAAACACCG
>JAMASZ010000214.1 GCA_023301585.1 Alphaproteobacteria bacterium
ACACATGGAATAGCAAAGTGACCAAGCCATAGACCGGCATTGATACGATTTACAACACGCGCAGCTTCATCCAGTTTGTTCGGGCTGATGGTGAGGTCTGGCGTACAAGTAAATTGTAATGCGCTATATTGCTCTTGCCATTTAAAGCTCATTTTATAATGGCCATATTTGCCAGAAACATGAACATTTAAGCGGTCTTCATCCATTCTATCAAACGTCCAGTCATGAGAAATCATGATTTCCTCAACGCTATCAAGGGGATTGCTTACATCTTCAAAAATATCGGCTTGTTGTGGCATTTATTATTTCTTCTTCTTAAGTTTAAGGGCTTTTTCTAAAGCTTCTATACGTTGTGTTAGTTGTTTTTGTTCCTCTAGAGACTTCATCAAAAGTGCTTCTACGCGCTCAAAATCTTCACGCGGAACTAAATCTATATCGGTTGCAATATCTTCTACGCGGGCTTTGACGTCCTCACGAACGTGCTGTTTTACACCGCCGATTATATTCATAGCGCCCCCCGCAACACGCGCTATATCATCAATAATTTGTCCGTTTTTTGGCATTTATCTAAGCTTCTTGTTCTTCGTGAAAATTATATGATAACTGATGAAATAGCACCGCAATCCGAGTCGGAGCAAGCACTTCACCGATAATTCATCGCTTTATCCACGAATAAAAAAGTGTCTTTAAAAAAGCTGTGATGAATGTTTGTTTTTTTAAAGCGATACGCGTAATATCGCCTTCAGGTTTTAAAATTACATAAAGGTTTAACAATGATTATTGTGACAGGCGGAACAGGCTTTATTGGCTCTAATTTGGTCGCGGCGTTGGAAGCAAAGGGGTATGAAGATATCGTTGTTTGCGATGTGATGGGCATGGAAGACAAGTGGCGTAACATTGCCAAGCGTGAGTTGCGCGATATCGTAAGTCCAGAGCGTCTGTTTGATTACCTTGATACACATAAAGATAAGATCGATGCCATTTTTCACATGGGCGCAATTTCTTCGACGACGGAACAAGATGTCGATTTGATTGTTGAAACTAACATTGTGCTGTCACGTCGTTTATGGAAGTGGTGCGGTAAGAATGATAAGCGTTTGATTTATGCTTCATCAGCCGCAACTTATGGTGATGGCCAAGCAGGCTTTGATGATTTTGAGAGCTGTGAAGATCTAGCAAATTTACGCCCACTCAATGCTTATGGTTGGTCTAAGCATGTGTTTGACCGCCGTATCGCGCGTGAATTAAAGAAGGGCCAAGAACCAACGCCAAAACAGTGGGCAGGCTTGAAGTTCTTTAATGTATACGGACCAAATGAGTATCATAAAGGCGATCAAATGAGCGTCATTTGTAAGCTTTACCCACAAGTTGTGGCAGGCGCAAATGCGAAGTTATTTAAATCACACAAAGACGGTTATGACGATGGCGGTCAGTTGCGTGATTTCGTCTACGTGAAAGACTGCGTTAATGTCATGTTGTGGCTTTACGAGAATGAAAACGTCAATGGGCTCTTCAATGTGGGAACTGGTAAAGCGCGTAGCTTTAAAGACTTGGCGGAGGCGACGTTTGCCGCGGCGGAGAAAGAGCCTAAAATCACTTATATTGATATGCCTGAAATGCTTCGTGAAAAATACCAATATTACACGCAAGCCAATATGGATAAATTACGCGAGGCTGGCTACACGGCAGAGTTCACTGACCTAGAAGAGGGCGTAAAGGATTACGTTCAAAACTATATGTCCAAGGAAGACGATAAGTATTTATAATGGCATTAGATTTCCCAAATATTGACCCTGTCGCCCTTAGCTTGGGTCCCCTAGAAATCCGCTGGTATGCGCTTGCTTATTTGGTGGGGATATTGCTGGGCTGGCGTTATGCGCTGTCGCTGGTAAAGCGTGGTGGGAAACATCTTCGTCCCACGGCTGATGATATTGATAACTTCATACCTTTTGCGGTGCTGGGGGTTATCCTTGGTGGGCGTTTGGGCTATGTGCTTTTTTATCAAACGGACTTATATATGCAAGACCCGCTTGCGATTTTCAAAGTCTGGCAAGGTGGAATGTCTTTTCACGGTGGGGCGCTTGGGGTTATCCTTGCGCTATTCCTATTCTCATGGCGTCAGAAGATATATCTGCTCAGGCTGTCTGATATTGTCTGTGCGTGTGTGCCTATTGGGCTGTTCTTTGGGCGTATTGCCAATTTTGTGAATGGTGAGTTGTTTGGTCGTCCTGCGGAAAACGTGGCTTGGTCATTTGTCTTCCCATGGGGCGGCGATGTTCCACGTCACCCAAGCCAGTTATATGAAGCTGCCTTAGAAGGCGCTGTATTATTCGCAATATTATTCTTCATGATGCGTAATGAAGCCATAAGGGCGCGTTGCGGTATCGTTACAGGCGCATTCTTGGTTGGATACGGTGCATTTAGAATGTTCATCGAGCTATACCGTGAGCCTGATAGCCACATTGGATTGCTATTCGATTACATCTCCATGGGGCAATTATTAAGCATACCGATGGTGTTGTTAGGTGTGGGCGTTATCGTCTACGCGCTTGTGACACATAAGCCATTAAAGGCTAAAGGGTAGGCTATGTTATGGCAGAACAGGAAAAGCCACAGCAAGAAACGCCGTTAAGCGCAATTATCCGTCAGAAAATCAAGGATGAGGGTCCTATGGATATGGGGACTTATATGTCCTTATGTCTTGGACACCCCGAACATGGGTATTACATGCACCAAGATCCGTTTGGGGCAGGAGGCGACTTCACCACCGCGCCAGAAATATCACAAATATTCGGGGAATTAATCGGCGCATGGATAGCTGATACATGGATGCAAATGGGACAACCCAATCCATTTAACTTGGTCGAAGTTGGAGGAGGGCGTGGCACCCTCATGGCGGATGCGTTAAGGGCGACAAAATCTGTCGCAGGGTTTCATGAGGCGATGCAAGTGGTCATGGTCGAAATTAGCCCGCACCTAAAATCTAAACAACAAGAAGCGTTGAGTGCTTATGACGCAAAATGGGTCACGTCGATTCACGATGTGGCAGATGACTCTCCATTGATTGTGGTGGGGAACGAATTTCTTGATGCGCTGTCTACGCGTCAATTAGAATTTATCGATACGGAGTGGCGCGAAATATGCGTGGGTTTAAGTGATAATGACACGTATCGTATATGCCATGAAACCGCAGAAAAGTCGCTTTTAGTCAACATTCCGCCTATGCTTATTGCACCGCAACAGGGGGATATCGTTGAGGTGTCAGTGGATCGTAAGGTCTTTATTGATGAGCTTTGTAAAAAGCTTATAAAACAATCAGGTAGCGCATTATTCATAGATTACGGCTTCACACAGAACGTCTTTGGAAACACACTGCAAGCGGTCAAGAACCATGAATACTGCGATATTTTCGACACTCCTGGAAAAGTTGACCTTACCAGCCATGTGAATTTTTCTGAAATTAGTGATTGGGTAATGCAAAATAAGCTGATGGTTCATGACGCAATCGGGCAAGGCGAATTTATGAAACGCCTCGGTGCGGAAGTCAGGGGGCAGAAACTGGTGCAAAATGCATCGGCGCAACAGGCGCAAGAAATTCAATCGGCATTACAACGGTTAACTGGTACAAATACAAAAGCAGGAGAAATGGGGGCGCTATTTAAAGTCATCGCATTCTCCTCTGACGCGTCCATAAACTTAGCGGGGTTCTAATAATATGAAAACATATGTGATTGCTTCAATTGTATTTTTTATAGGTTGGGT
>JAMASZ010000215.1 GCA_023301585.1 Alphaproteobacteria bacterium
GCAGATTGGATTGACTTTGCTACACGTAGAGGTGGACGAGACGGCGACACACGAAGACGACCGGAAAAGGCTCATGCGCCTCTTGGCGGGAACGAATGCCGTTGATCATATCGTAGTGAGGATCCACACGCATTCGTACGATAATTTTCAGCCATGTGTGATCAGGAGCCAGATCAACGGGGAGTGGGTGGTGTCTTGTCGCAAGAAGGAGTTCGATCGCAGGATGGATATCGTTGTCCCAGAGATTAAGAAGTTGTTAGCGGCAAAGGAGTCTATCGTGAAGGTCATGTTTCTGAGTTGAATGCGTGCCTGCGTTTTGCCAAGGGCGACGCGTAAACTTTGGAGTCAGCCATTAATAATATACCGCATTTTAAACATGGACATGGCGTCTTCTTCTACGTGCACTTCGTGTGATCAGTCCAAAAATCTCGGGATATATGAGGGGATTCGGCTCACACTCGTGTGCACGTCATGTGCGTCTTCTGCACTCACTGACGAGGGCGACCCAATCGTTTGCTTCTCGAAGGTCAGGGACCTGTTTCCTACGATACCACCGAAGCGCGTAAAAGAACTAATGTCAACGCCGCGACGCAACCCCCACTACCGTAACGCGGCGCCGATGCGCATGTATTCGGTGGCAGAGCTGATGGCGCTGCAACACACCGTGGACCGAGAGTGTGAGGTCAAGGCATTGGAACTTAACAAAAAAAGGCAGGTCAGGCTCGAGCGGTTGACGAGGGTGCACGGCATCAGCCCCGCTGCCCCGCTGCACCGCGCCCTGTTCTCCCACATTTTCGGGGACTATCTGTGGGCGGCAAACCCGAAGCAAAAACTGAAGCAAGTCAAGTACAGGTTCAGGGCGCACGACATTTCGGTGCGACTGTGCCCTCTAGACCCCGTCGCGGCCATGAATTATTGCGAGAACCGCGGCATCACCGCGTTCGTGTACGACCAGCTGCGGCTGGATTTCGAGTACTCCCTCTTCGTCTCCTCCCGTGTGTTCCGGTTGGAGGGGCTGGCTATATCGCGCTACCTTTGCCCTTCGCAGCTGGCTAAACTTAAAGACGGGCCTCTGTCCGAAATCCCAGCGAGCGTCGAGCGACTCAAGAAAAACGCACCAAGAATGCTACGCATGGCTCTGCAGGGCCAGGGGAGTTGGAGCAATGCCGAGGTCGATCGCATGATGAAGTTTCCCGCGATGAGGACGAGGGTGAGGCGATGCTACGAGTACGCCCACGACCCCGAGAGCGTAGCGGCGAAGATGGCGGAGTTTTGGAAGACGAAAGACGACCGCACGCACCGGCGCCAGATTTTGGAGGAGGCCATGCACGCCAAGGGTTTGAGGATCAGGGACGACAGCGTCTATTGCCACGACTACATTTGCGGACGGACAGATGCCGATCTGGAGGAGCTTGTGGGCATTCAGTACATCACCCGCGAGCTGTTTGATACCGGTGGCCCGCGTTTTTGGAGCGAGTACCATCGCGCCTGCGAGTTGGCGTATAGGCAGGCGTTGCTCGAGAACGGCAACACCATGGACCAGTCGATCAAGGTCGCGCTACGAAAGTGCGCTTCCGCCCGGAGGAAATTTTATTGACCGTACATTTTGTAGCCGGTGGACGGCGCCCCACCCGTCACAATTGTTCAAATCATGCTTCCGCTCTCCAGCATCCTCAGTCTGGGGCCGATCAAGCTCATCGCCGACTACGACGGGGGCTGCAATTTTCTGTACCTCGGCACGCTCTGCAAGGACGTTCGCGCGAGCTGGACTCTGGGGACCGAGACCCGGGCAGCGTGTGTGACTACCTCGACCGCGCGACTGAGCGAGTTGGTACCCGGCCAGTTTCGAACGGACTGCTTTATCAAAGGACTGGTGTACGCGGCGGACTCGCACAAATGGGACCAAGTCGAATGGATCGTGGCACGGCTGCCGTCCGACTACTCTCTGTACACAGACCGGTTGACGGCTGCCGTTCTTGAGACGGGTGTTGTGTCGGCCATCAATTATGCCATTTCAAGTACAGAGACCAGGACGGCTCGGTCCATGTTTAGGGTCGCTGCTGTAAAGGCTGTAGGTAGAGGGCACAGTGAGGCCGCCGCTTACTTGTGCACGCGCTTCACAGACAGTAGGCTGAGACAGAGCGTTGCTGTGGCCGCTGCGATGAAGGGTAATTTGCACATTATCAAGTGGTACGTCGAGACCATGCACAATTTCCCCGCGGATGCGACACGAGCACTGGCGTACAGGGGAAACACAGAGGCGTTGGAATATTTGCGCAGCACTGGCACCGATTCTCTTGCGACGGACCAGCTGCTTCTGTATGCCGCCCTGGGGGGGTCTGTCGGGGCTGTTGATTGGGTGCTGTGCAACACTAGCCCACGGTACAGAGCAGAAGATGTCTGTGTCATGGTCAGCGCCAAGGGGCTGCTTGGAGTGCTGAAGCACTTGGTTGACAAAAGGGGCTTTGCATTCGACAGGGCAGACTGCTTTCGGTTTGCGAAGAAGGGGTCGGATGTAGCGTGCTGGCTGACCACGCGCACATGAAAGCTAAAAAATAATTTACAATAATACCTGATCGTCCACGCCCACACCATGGCACCACACCCGCGCCCACAGCACATCCGAGCGCCATCCACTCCTTTCGTCCGAGCATGGCTCTCCGTGTCTCCCTTTCTCACAAAATTGCAAAATTGCAAAGTTTTGGTCTACTCACATACACATGTGCCATGCAAGAGATCTACGTCGGGGCGGGAGTTCCGCTGCTGCATTTTTATTTCGGGTTCTTGTTTTTCCGTTCGCGCGGATCCTTCTCCTCTTTTACACTCTTCTTCCGTTTTGCACGCCACTCCACAACACCCGACCCATCACCTCAGCAACATCGGATCGGCTGCTGCCAAGGGCCTGTGGTTCTCGAGATACATTTGATACCTTCCCAGTGATCCCGAGTCGCGTGCCGAGGAAGCAGGTATGATGGTTTCTGTTGCATGGGAGATTCCCCGGGGGAAATGCGCTTTCGATGGTTGCTCTGCTGGCATGAGCATCAGTTTGGATCTTCCGTTCACTCGTGCTCGTGCTCAAGTTTGAGATTGAAATCTAGCGCTAGCCCTGCTGCTGCAGCCGCCGCTGCTACTGCTACTGCTACTGCTGCTGCTGCTGCTGCTGCTGCTGCTGCTACTGCTACTGCTGCTGCTGCTGCTGCTTTCTAATCTCTGTCTGGCACGCTTGCTCAGCGGACTTTGTTGAAAAGAAGGTGAAATCTCGAGTCCTCCTCTTGATTATGTGTCTCCCTCTCTCTTTCTCTCTTTCTCTCTTTGTCTCTTTGTCTCCCTCTGATTTTTTGTCTGGTGATCTCCTCCTCTTCGCTTTGTTGACGGCCGCGCACCTCACCACACCTTGCATCGTCGGTCGCACACAAGTGGATCTTCTCTGCTCTTTCTCTTGCGACCTTTGCGATCCGTCTCGTATTTTTACCGTATAATCCGAGAATTATTTTCCGTTAACAGTCTATTTGAATTTACCGTCTTTGCGCCATGTCCATGTCCCTTCCCTGAATCTTTGCGCGACAACGTCCCACGGCAGTGTCGAGTGCAACAGGATGTCGAGCACGTTGCAGCCGAGAGAGTATCTGAGGGGTCACGAAGAGGCCCTGGTCGATGCCCTTGCCTTCCAACACATTCCTTCCGGCAAGTGGTGTGATTCGCTCACGCTTCCCCTGGAGAGCGCCGCCAAGCATGGGCAGACAGAGTTCGTCGACAAACTGCTGTATGCCGGAGCCCACTTCGGGCGCGCCTTCGACCAGGCATCCGAGGCGCGTAGGTGGAGTGTTCTACGAGTCCTCATATCTCATCTGATGATGCGCCAAAAGACCATCGTGTACAACGACTTGTCCCGGGACGACGAGGCGCCGCACAGCATCAGGGTGGCGTCGCGAGACGTCATGGAGGGGTTGCTGGTGACCGCTCTCCGGTGTGCGGCCAAACACGACAAGACGTCCATCGTGAAGGATCTGCTGTCGGCGGGCGCCGGCGTTGATTCAGGTGATGCCCTGCACGCCGCCGTCGCCGCGGGTTTCCTGCCTTCGGCGTCATTAATCGCGAGAGACGCGGGCGGCTACTGCGCCGTACGCGCTCTGAACGACGCCGGCAAGACTCCCCTACACGTGGCCGCGGGGCGCGGGTACGCTAACATCGCCTCGGAGCTTCTGGCATGCCGGGCCGACGTCAACGCAGGGTCGGGTTCCGGGAACGTCACCGCTCTGCACCGGGCCGTGCGGTGTGAGCACATGTCGGTCACGAAGGTGTTGCTGTGTCACCCCGGCATCTGCCTCGAGGCCACCGGTGGGAGCCACGAGGAAACGGCCCTTCATATGGCGGCTCAGAAAACAGTGCAAGTGGTCCAAGCCCTCGTCGACAGCGGCGCCGACGTCAACGCCGGGGACTCTGTCATGGCCACCCCTCTTCACAACGCCGCCTTCAATCTGTCGGCGTCGGAGTGCGGCCGAGTCATCGGGGCGCTGCTGGACGCCGGAGCAAACGTCAACGCCGTCACGATGGGTGGCAGAACGGCACTGATGCGGGCGTGCTCCTGCGTCAACGTCGTAGCCGTGCGCACGCTGCTGTGCCTGGGAAACGCCGACGAGACTCTTCGAAGCGCGGACGGGAAAAAGGCGATCGACGTGATAGGGGTCGCAGCGTTTTCGCAAGACGCGGTGGATGCCGTCGACCGCCAGGAGATCAGGACCCTCCTTCTAAGGGCGCCTACTGAACGGATGTGGCGTCGGCGCCTCCCGGTGCTGGCCCTTCGCTATGGTCAGGAGGTTGAGCGCCGGGTGAGGGAGACGGGGGCTAGGTTGGTGGCGGCGAAAGCCGAGTCGACCTTGGCGGCGGCAAAGGAGGTGGCGGAGGCGGTGGCGAAGGCTGCGAGGGTGGACTTCAAACGCCGTCGGCTTGACATGGGGCCGACCCACGGCGGAGCCGGAAGCGAGGCCACGGACAACGGAGTGATGATTTGGGTCGTGCGTATGGCGTCCCCTGAGATTTTTCGGTACATCATGAGTTTCGTGTAGTTTTTTTATGGTCTTGAGGTAGACTACGGTACATCCATGTACGATGTACGCGTCGGGTTAGGGGAGCCGCCTTTTAGGTAGGCCGATTCGCGGCGGCGGCGGCGGCGGCGGCGGCGGCGGCGGCGCCGATTTCACGGCGCCAGGGAGAGAGAATGACTTGAAATAATTGAATTATTGAGCAAAAGTAAACTTGCGCTAAAACTTGCCATCACAAAAATCCTTGACGCGCTTCTGCCAAAATCCGCGACGAGCCTCGTGCCCCGGCAACGGCGAAACTTCGGGTATTTTTTCCATCGCAGCTACAGATGCACATCGCCCGTGACAGAACCACACCCGTTCTCGCCAACGAGGCGGGCAGCCGCGGTCGGATACAGTACCGGCCCGCTCATAAGAAAGTCGACTAGAAGAAAGTGAGGCTGAGATATTTGAGATTTTAAGAAAGTGGCGAGGCTGGGCGCGTTCCTGTGA
This sequence comes from Alphaproteobacteria bacterium, assembly GCA_023301585.1. Classification (GTDB taxonomy): domain Bacteria; phylum Pseudomonadota; class Alphaproteobacteria; order Micavibrionales; family Micavibrionaceae. Next base: position 5,535 of record JAMASZ010000215.1, read on the forward strand.
ATAAGAAAGTCGATGTTTACATACAAAAGAGAATGAAACAGAAATGGCACCACAAGAATTGCATAAAAAGTTTATTTTAAATCAAAATGCATCCAAAGAAAATACCACACACACACACAAGACTGACTATTGTCGCCAACGCCCTCTCAACCACTCGACTTCTCACTACTAGTACGACGCGAACCTCTTGGTGCAAAATTCATCCTTCCCTCGGGTACCCTTCCTTCTCGACCTCAAAAAAATGATCTAGATTCGAGAGAAAGCACGCTGAATAAATGCCATGACGAATGCTTGGTGCTCCTCAGCGTCTTTAATCTAGATTATCATAGAATGTCTTGTATTCCAACCCTAAGTCGCTGCCAGACTTTGTTTCCTTCTCCATCATTTTCTCAACGCCTTCCCTCTTCAAGTAAACGACGACCTCCCCATGAGTTTCGTGCACCACTTTGACTTCATCGGGCTCTGCTGGTCCTTTCTTGCTTCTGCTGGAACGTCCTGATGTACCGGTCGGAGGAGCGTCCGTACCGGTCGGAGGAGCGTCCTTCTTAATCGCTTCTTGCACTAGGCCACCGATCGTGCGCGCATTGCACTCAGCCATGACTTTCGGTACAAAGAACTCCATGACTTGCTTCCCCGTCCCCATCACGTGTTTCCACCCCTTTTTTTCTTTGAGAAACGACTTCCAGATGTACGTCCACGCTAGATAGTTTTCATCGAGCTCCCGAGAACTACCCACCGGCTGCTTCTCTCCGCCTCCGGCCGGCGATTCTGTGGTGACGAAAAGGGAGCGCAGCACGTTCGTTGAGTTATTTTTGGCGAACCAGATAGCGAGTTGGGCAGACGGGTGCTAAAATTGAAGTGTGCGAGGCATCTGTGTTCGACTGGTGTTGAGTACACAGAGACGCAGGACCACGCACCAGAGACACCGGTGGTCTCGGACGCCGCTTTTGCTGTCTCGCCATCGTCGTCGTTGCAACCCACGGGTTCCTCGTTGATGATGGAATATGCTATGTTCTTCCGGAAGGGCAGAGCATCCCCCTGAGAGAAATTCAACACCCTCCCGTGGCTCCACAATGCAATGTTACCACAGGCAAACACCCCACAGTCGAATCCGTTTTCTTGTTGCGCAACCTTTACGATCTTACTCTCCCACCTACCGGAGAGGAGATTTCCGTCACACCCCTTGGCCCACCTCTCGGCCCACCTCTCGGACCACTCCAGGAAATGATCTCGGCACTCTGAATGGTCCCTCTGTAAACTATCTATAGACACCACAACCTGCCTGTCGAAGTCAACGGCTACAACGAACCAGTGATCGTCCTCCATGTGTACAGCTGTGACAACCCTTCGAAAGTCGGGTTTTCTCTGTTGTTTCATCGCTTTTTGGACCCAGGACTCGACCACGTCAAACCCCTCCATCAGCTTGCGATAAAAAAACGAATTCAAGAAAAGAACGTCTTTAGCGGCGGTATCCCCACTACGTGAGACGAATCGGACGTATGCGTTGATGACTTCGTCGGTAAGCCATTTATCTTTGTCCTTCTTTCTTGAATCAGTGCGAAGTCGCAACAGTGCTGATCTCCGCATATCTTCGCCCATGACTTTTTGTGGGGGCGTCGAGGGGAGCCTCCAGCCGGTGGGGACGTGGCGGAAGACGAAGAACGCAATATCTGCAACAATCGTAAGAGAAAGCACAAAATCGGCGAGGACTTGTAGACTGTGCATGCCGTACTTCCGACTAGCGCCTATCTTGCGGGCACTGAACGTCCGAGCCACCCCGCCCCCCAAAAAAAACAAAGAAGCCATGGCAAAACACGCTCCTCAACACCAATTTAACATTACCTGAGGTAGCAGCATTGGCGGCGGCAGCGGTGGCGGCAGCGGCAGCGGCGGCATCGGCGGCAGCCAACATCTCATTCATACGTAATTTGATGAAATTCTCGCGGGCCTTGAGTGAGCAGTCGAAGAGCTTTTCTAGGCGAAGATGCATCTGCTGTTAAGAGGGCGGGTGATGAGCGGGGGTGGTGGCCGGTCAAGGAGAAGAAGAAGGACACGGACAAGGAAATCGGTGAGTCACAAACTTTCCCCTTTGGTCAGATTCGCAATTTAAAATGTTGTTTGAAGAGTAGATAATTATTGACATGGTGAAGAAAGTGTCAACGACAAGAAAGTGTAAGAAAGGGAAAGAGCGCAAGGGTGTAGGTGGTCGATGTGTGTTGAAGTGTAAGACCTATCACAAGAGATTTGGGACCACGTGCTTGAAACATAAGAAACCAAACTATGTCCTCAACGAGCTTACCAACAGGTTTGTCAAAAAGGACGGTGCCATCGGGAAATGGATCGAAGGAAATGGCCCAACACCTCGCGGGTATGATTCAACCATGATCTATATCCACCAGGTGGCGTGGTCGTAAACCAGTAACACTCGCAATATTACCCACGCAGATCGTTTCGCCCGAATATGATAGCACGGATGCGGAAGACGATGATGAAGAGCACAGCGACAGTGGGAACGCGAGCGCGTCAACAGTCGAGATGCAGCACCACCAGGAGGAAAACGCTGGAGCATCATCGGCTGACATGGTCGCCAAGATTCCTCCTCTCGCCGAAAACAAAAGTGTAAGTGTAAGTGTTTTAGGCGTATGTATACATGTGGGAAAAAGCGATAAATTGTAGTTGCAAAACAGCATGCGACATCATATTACCGTCAACTTAACAAGTTGGTAGGTAGAAAGGTCGTTAAATGTGACTGGGCACGTGTCATGCTCCGCGGAGAGGTTTTTTTCGTTCTCGCCCGTCTGGCTTTCTCAGCGAATCACACGAGAACATTTACAACAACTTGTTTCTTTTCGTCATCTAACAGAACAGGGCCTAAAGTTGACAACACTGTGTGACATGGGTTACAATTACCACAGCACAACAGAATTCCCGCGCGCGCCACACTTCGAGCAAGCTATCCACGACGCTGCTCTTGACGTTTATTGGACAGAGAGGAAACGACGCGCAAGAATGCTCGTGATATCGAACCTGTTTCGTGGTGACGCCCCCCGATTTTATTATGACACGGATGGCTCCGGAAAGCTGATCATTCGTCGGAACTTCTGCTGCTTGCGCTGACACCCCCGCGCCTCCGCCACCGCCATCTCCGTCGGACGAGGACTTCGCCGAGGTGCCGGAGGCGGAGCCGTCGGTGCCGCCGCCACCACCG
>JAMASZ010000216.1 GCA_023301585.1 Alphaproteobacteria bacterium
AGTTATGATAACATTTATTGGATTATCGGTGGGCTTGCTAAAGAAGGCGGGCTTCGTGGGTTGTCAGAATTTGAATCTAAAATTAAAAAAACCTATCTGATTGGCGAAGCTCAAGATGATTTTGCGCAGTGGTTGGACAAGTATGGTATGCCGTATGAAAAATGTGATGTGTTAGACGTGGCAACTGAAAAAGCGCATATAGACGCTCAAAAATCCGGAACGCCAGCTACAGTTTTATTATCGCCTGCTTGTGCCTCATGGGATCAATTCTCTTCGTTTGAAAAACGGGGGGATGCGTTCATGGAAAAAGTTGAAAAGTTAACGGGAGAAAATTCGTAATGAAGTTTTTCTCAAGGGCAGATCAATCAATTTTAGGACGTTGGTGGTGGACGATTGACCGTGGTTTTTTGGGCTTAGTGTTCCTTTTAATTACGATTGGAATTTTCTTAGTGGTGTCTGCTAGCCCGCCTGTGGCTTTACGTATTGGGCTGGGGCAATACCATTTTTTAATTCGTCACTTGGTTATTCTAATACCATCATTGGTTTTAATGGTTGGTGTTTCTTTACTTGATGTTCGACAAATTTGGCGGATATCCGCGATTGGATTATTGGGAACAATTTTCGCTCTTATGTATGTATTAGCATTCGGTATGGAGATTAAGGGTGCGCAAAGATGGATTCACTTGCCCGGATTTTCATTACAACCAAGCGAATTTGCAAAACCATTTTTTATCGTCGTGAGTGCGTGGTTAATTGCACGCCAAAAAGACAATAAAAAATTCTACGGAATGCGTTTCGCATCAATTCTATATTTAGTTGTTGTGTCGTTATTTGTCTTACAACCGGACATTGGAATGACCTTTGTTTTAACATCATGTTTTTTGGTTATCGTGTTTTTAGCAGGTATCCCTTTCAGATATATATTCTTGCTGATGGGGGCTGGTATCGGGGGGCTATTTGCAGCGTATTTCTCTCTGTCACATTTTAGAAGTCGTATTGATAGGTTTTTAGATCCTGCTAGTGGTGATACATATCAGATTGAAAAGTCATTAGACGCGTTTAAAAATGGTGGGATTTTTGGCACTGGTCCAGGGCAGGGAACGGTAAAATTGACGATTCCTGATTCTCATGCTGATTTTATATTTTCAGTCGCGGCAGAAGAATTAGGGTTATTTTTCATCATAATTCTGGTCGCTTTGTACGGATATATCCTTGTAAGGGGATTTAATCGCATTATGGACAGTAATAATCTATTTGTTGTCTTGGCAGTTGGTGGATTATTGACTATGTTTGGACTACAAGCACTTGTACATATGGGGTCAGCACTTCATCTGTTACCGACGAAGGGTATGACGTTGCCGTTGGTCAGTTATGGGGGGTCTTCCTTATTGTCGATGAGTATGGCAATGGGAATGGTGTTGGCGTTGACGCGTAGGCAGGTGCGAAAAGGAATTGCACAACAGGGACTATCGATTAGACCTGTTGGTGGCGAAAAATTATAAAGTATATTTTTTTAGATTAGGGTTAAAGAATGAGCGCAAACGCAAAACATATTTTGATATCCGCAGGTGGTACAGGGGGGCATATGTTCCCAGCTGAAGCACTGGCTAAAGATTTGCTAGATCGTGGATTTAAAGTATCGCTTGCGACTGATAAACGCGGACAAAAATATAAGCCATTTGCTTCTGAAGAAGTGAAGGTGCATGTGCTTTCTTCTGGGGCTGTTAAGTCTGGCATCATAAGCAAATTTAAAACAGTTTTATCATTAGGTGTTGGCTACATGCAGGCGCGTAAATTAATTGATAAAGTTAAACCATCTGTTGTGGTTGGTTTTGGTGGTTATCCATCTTTTCCTGCTATGTATGCGGCCCAGAAAAAAAACATTCCAACAATTTTGCATGAACAAAATGCAGTGTTAGGAAAAGCAAATGCTTATCTTGCGCCAAAGACAGACCGTATTGCGTTATCGTGGAATAATGTAGGTGGCATGGACGAAAGTGATGCTGTGCGTAGTGTGATGACAGGTAATCCAGTTCGCCCCGATATTGCGGCACTTTATAACAAGGCTTATCCTGCAATTGACCAAGATGGTGAATTACGTATCTTTATTATGGGTGGATCCTTGGGCGCGCGCGTCTTTAGTGAAGTTGTGCCATTGGCGTTGGCTAGTCTGCCTGCTGAACACCGTTCGCGTTTAAAAATTGTTCAACAATGTCGCGAAGAAGATATTGATCATGTACGTGAAGCATATAAAGCAAGCGAGATTGATGCTGAATTGGCAACCTTCTTTGATAATGTATCCGAGAACTTAGAAAACTGTCATTTAGTAATTGCACGTTCGGGCGCTGGGACAGTATCAGAAGTAACCACCGCGGGGCGTCCTGCGATTTTTGTGCCCTACCCACACCATGCAGACCAACAGCAAAAACGTAATGCGGATGCCGTAGCGGATGCTGGCGGTGCGTGGGTAATGACGCAAAGTGGTTTTACAACGGAAGCAGTGCTTGCGCGCATTGAAACATTTTTACAAAATCCTGAGACATTATTTCGAGCAGCTGAGAATGCCAGAAGTTGTGGACGTCCAGACGCGGCACGTAAATTAGGAAACTTAGTCACGGCGCTTGCCAGTGGTTGGGATAAAGCAGATAAGAAACAGTTTGATTTAACGCAAGGGCGTTAGGTTTTAGATATTTTAAGAGGAGATACGCATGAGAGCGATGCCCCAGACAATAGGAAAAATTCATTTTATCGGTATCGGTGGTATCGGTATGAGCGGTATTGCTGAAGTGTTGAATGCACTTGGTTATCAGGTTCAAGGGTCTGATATGTCTGATAGCGCTAATGTGGAGCGCTTACGCGCTGAAGGTATTGAAGTATTTATTGGGCATGAAGCTAAGAATGTTGAAGATGCCGCAATTGTCGTGATGTCGACGGCTATTAAAGAAGATAATCCAGAATTAAAAGAAGCACGCGCAACGCGTAAAACAATTGTCCGCCGTGCAGAAATGCTGGCTGAAATCATGCGTATGAAATGGTCAATCGCTGTCGCTGGTACACATGGTAAGACAACCACGACGACAATGGTTGGAACTATGCTGGAAGAGGCGGGGTTCGACCCAACTGTGATTAATGGTGGTATTGTAAACCGTTATGGCACGAATACCCGTGTTGGTGAAAGTGATTGGATTGTCGCGGAAGCAGATGAGAGCGATGGTACCTTTACTAAACTACCTTCGACTGTAGCTGTTGTAACAAACATAGACCCTGAACATTTGGATCATTATGGTTCGTACGATAACATTAAGGCGGCGTTTAGACGTTTTATTGATAACCTACCTTTCTATGGTTTTGCGGTTTTATGTTCGGATCATCCAGCTGTTCAGGCGTTAATTCCCAACATATCAAATCGTCGTATCATCACTTATGGATTTAATGCGCAGGCTGATATCCGCGCGATCAATATTCGCTCTGGTGCCGAAGGAAATGTCTTTGATGTTGAATTAGCAGGTTGGATTTCAGACAAAGAGGGCAAAGAAACGATACGTGACGTATTTCTTCCTATGCTTGGTGATCACAATGTCCTTAACTCCCTTGCATCAATCGCTATTGCCCATGAAATGGGCGTTCCGACAGCAACAATGAAGACAGCGATGAAGAATTTCAGTGGTGTGAAAAGACGTTTTACTAACACTGGTTCTAGCAATGGTATTACCGTTATTGATGATTACGCTCACCACCCAGTTGAGATAACAGCGGTGTTAAAAGCTGCCCGTCAGGCCGTTGAAAAAGACGGTAAGAAAGTTATCGCTGTTATGCAACCGCACCGTTACACAAGATTAAAAGATTTGTTCGAAGATTTCAGTTCTTGCTTCAATGATGCTGACCAAGTTTTTGTTGGTGATGTATATGAGGCTGGCGAGGAGCCAATTGAAGGGGCATCGAAAGAATCTCTCGTTGAGCGTTTAAGAGAGTTAGGTCACAAGGACGCACAAGTTTTAAATGATGTATCCAAATTAGGTGAATTAGTGGCGCAAACAGCCGAAGAGGGTGATTACGTTATTTGCCTCGGTGCTGGCGATATCACTAAATGGGCATATGCGCTTCCTAAACAACTAGACGAAGCCTTCGCCAATCAGCAAAAACAACGAGCTTAAATTGAGCGCGGTTCAGGAGACTAAAATATCCAACTTACCCGAAGTTCGTGGGCGGTATAAAGAGAATGCTCCTTTGGGGTGTGTTGGATGGTTTCGTTGTGGTGGAACGGCGGAAGTGCAATTTAAACCCGCTGATCTTGAGGACTTACAAAACTTCTTAAAGAACTGCCCTG
>JAMASZ010000217.1 GCA_023301585.1 Alphaproteobacteria bacterium
TTGTAGTATTTTTCTTTTGCAGATTTAAGCTTATCATTGCTAATTCGGTTGGGTGCGCCATTTGTGACTAATACATTGTCTCCGCGACACTTGTCGTGAAAAGGGACCGCAACCAAGTCAAATTGGTTGGGCGCTGTTTTTGGGTCTTGTAGCTGGACAATATAAGTGTGCCCTTTACTTTGTTTTTTTATGAAGCGCGCCGCAGCAACAGATTTGCGACCAGCCGCAATAACTAAATCGGGGTAGGGCGCTTCTAATTTAGGCAAGAAGCTCCAGCTTTGTTCGAATCCTAGCCATGGTGACAGGGTTTTCCATGGTTGTTTTAACGATATTTGAATGATTTTGGCTTCTATGCCCAATGCTTCAGCAACGCCTACACACTGGTTTTGAGTGCCTATCATGCCCTCGGTAATAATCCAACAAGCTAAATTCCTGGCGTTTTTAGGTTTATTTTGGCTTGTCATTGATAATTGCTCTTGTGTTCATCATTGAGAAACTTTATATCAAAGATTGCAATTTAACGATAGCAAACATAATATTATTTCAAAGAAAGCAATGAGTGATGCAACGTATTAAATTAGATAAGATTGACCGTAAGATTCTTCGTGACCTACAAGGTAATGGTCGTATTACAAACGTTGAATTGTCTAAGAATGCTGGCATATCAGCACCTCCTTGCTTGCGTCGAGTTAGAGCTTTAGAAGAGCATGGCTTGATTAAAGGCTATTTTGCACGTTTAGATGGCGCTGCTTTGGGGTATGGTTTAACAGTTTTTGCTCAATTAAAGCTCGAAAGCCAAGCAGAATCAGATTTAAAGAAATTTGAAGAAAAATGCCAATCCCTTCGTATGGTGCGCGAGTGCCATATGCTTACAGGGGAAGTTGATTTTCTCTTACGTATAGTTGCGCCAGATTGGGACGCTTACCAACAATTTCTAACAGAAGAGCTGACGTCTATTGAAAATGTAACATCAGTTAAGACAATGCCATTGGTACGTACATCAAAAGAAAAACCTGGTGTACCTGTTCACGTTGATTAAACGTTAGCCGTATTTAACTTCTAAAATTTCGTAAGAAACCTGACCACGAGGTGTTGTTACTTTGACGCTGTCTTCTATAGACTTGCCTATTAGCGCTCGTGCAATGGGAGAGGTAATGGAGATTTTACCTAAATCTGCATTTGATTCATATTCACCAACAATTTGAAGTGAACGCTCTTCATCGGTTTCTTCGTCAACAATAACGACTTTTGCACCAAATTTAACAACATCACCTGAGAAAGTGCTTGGGTCAATGATATCAGCGGCGCCAATAGCGCCTTCTAATTCTTGGATACGACCTTCGTTAAAGGCTTGTTGCTCTTTCGCAGCATGATATTCTGCATTCTCTTTTAAGTCGCCATGCTCACGTGCAACGGCAATGGACTCAACGATTTCTGGTCGAGTGACGTTTTTACGTTCTTTTAGCTCTTCTTCTAACACTTTATAGCCCGCCGGCGTAATCGGAACTTTATCCATTTTGAAGTCTTTCTTCTAATATAAAAAACCGCTCGAAGGGAGCGGAATATAATAATCATAGGGTGTTTTTAATGAAATTGTCAAGGATGGTTACTTGACTGTTCTGTCACCGCTTCTAAAGGCATTTAGAAGTTTCCTCATCTCTATAAGAGGGGTGTCGTGATTGTCTACTCGTAAGTCGACAGAATGCTCAGTTGTATTTGGATAATCTGGATTATAAATGCGGATGGAAGCAGATTCTTGCCCACGGCTGTCACCACCTAATTCTTGAGCTTTTTCAAGGGCTAAGAGTAAGCGTTCAGCCATTTGTAGGTTGGCATTGTCTTCGTAAGTTTTTATCATTTCATCGATAATATTATCACTCGCCAATAGATTGCCGCCAGCAATGCAATTATCTCCAATTATGGTTCTGAAATGGTTTCTGCACTTATCACCGCTATAGGCATAAAACGAACCATCTTTATGACAAATTAAATATTGTCTATGATCTCTTTGTTCATCGCATTGAAGTACTTGGTTTATTGCGTCTTCTGGTGACTGTCCTTGTTCTCTAAGGTTTAGGTAATTCTCTGCATTTTTGCGTGAAATTAAGCTTTGAGCGTGTACTACACCTATGTTTTTTCTGTAAACGGGAATAAAGGCTCCAACTGCAAGCCATTTACTGGCAATGGCAGAGCCGATTTGTTTTGTATTTCTATCGTAGGAGATTATTGAGAATGTCATTATCTATTCTTGGTTGTTACGTTAAATCACAAATTGACGATATTACCCTCACAAAAGAGAATATTGAGCATAAGTCCTTAATATATATAAAATTTTAACTATTTGTTAGGCAAAAATAGGTTAAAATAAATTTGAGTACAAGTATGTGCTTTTGGGACGTTTAATCGTTTAAACAAAGGAGTTGGTTAGTATTAATGGGAATGTTCACGTTAACATTGGATTTAAGTGCGTTATACAGCACAGTAGCGCCTAGTTTTGAGGTGCTGGTTGATGGTGAGGTGAAGGCGTCATTTTCTGTAGGCGCGAGCTTTGGTTCCCAAGATTACAGTTTCAATTCGGCAGGATCAGTGCCGAGTATTTCTTTCAGGTTTAAAGATAATTTCGCGGAGAGCGGTCGCTCTGTGCTGATTAATGATGTTCAGATTAACGGCGTTAGTATTTCTAGCGGGTCGTTAAGCACCAGCATGTTGGTACAGAATAGTAGTTCGACGTTAAACACAGCGTCGGAGAGCGG
>JAMASZ010000218.1 GCA_023301585.1 Alphaproteobacteria bacterium
CCATATAATAAAGATGGTGCCTCTAAGTCTGGTGAGGGCAAAAAATTTAACTCTGAAGGTAAATTTAAGAAGTTTGCCAAAGGCAAAGGTAAGGCCGCTGGTGCAGCAAAAGGTCAAGGAAGCCCTGTTAAAAAAGGTAAAGGCAGCCCAAAACCCGAATCATTTAAGTCAAAGTCAAAAACGGGTAGTTCAAAAATGAACCCAAACCGTCCAATTAAAAGAAAAGCGAAGCAAGCTTAACTTTTATAAAAATAAACAATAATAACAAAGGCTTGGGCATAAAACTCCAAGCCTTTTTTGTATTTAAGCATATTTTAAAAGTTAAAAATATCCCTATCATGCATTTTTTGCATGGAAGAGGTAATAAAAATAGCATATTTGCTTGCATCATTACAAAATTAATGTATTATTAATTTATACACCCTCTATTACCGCTAATGCTCGGAGATCATAAAATGACTTCCGGGCATTTTTTTATTTTTCACAATAGCTATGGAACTATTCTCTATTTGCATCGTTTGATAATTAGAATACGGATCAAAACAACAACTACAATTAATAGATATGAAGGAGTATGAACGATGCCATTAGGAAGAACAGGTGATACAATAATAGGTGATGTATTCAAGATTATTTTAGCTATCTTTTTACCCCCTATAGCAGTCTTATTAGAAGTAGGATTACGAGGCCACTTTTGGCTAAACATTTTGTTGACATTACTCGGTGGTGTTCCAGGAATGATTCACGCTATATACATTGTTGCAACACGATAAGTATAAGATAAAAAATAATGTACCAAAAAGAAATAGAAGATTTAAAAACTTTAGCCAGTTGGTTAGACACGCGTTTTTCAATTCCAGGTATCCCCATTAATTTTGGTATTGACGCTCTTATTGGGTTGATACTAGGCATCGGAGATACGTTCACGTTTACATCAACGCTCTACCTTATTGCAAAAGCGCATAAATTAAATGTGCCCTTACATACAAAACTTATGATGGTTTGGAATGGTTTTATCGATTGGCTTATTGGACTTATTCCATTTTTTGGTGACCTTTTTGATGTCGCTTGGAAATCCAACAAACGTAATGTCGATCTTATTATCGCGCACTTAGAAAAAGAGCAGGACAAGAAAATTATTTTATAATAATAGTTTAGTAAATTTTAAATATCTAAAGTTCCTATTGATGCTCCACTAACATCACGGGCGGGACCCTCTTGCTCCACATCAAGCCCTGCGTCTGGATCATTTGCGGCTGGCGCCTCAGAATCCGGTACTATTACGATATTTGCACGATCAAAATGTGTCATCATTTGTTCAACGTCTGACATGCGACCATCTAATGACGTATCTAAATTAACAACCAAGTCTGGATCTGTTTCTGTTTCAAAATCAACCCCCTCTGCCATAGATGTAATTTCAGAAACTCTTGCTTCTAAGCCTGTCTCCTCTTTAGGCAAATCTTCCTCAAGGTCTTCTGTCGTAGTTTCAGGCTCCTCATCAGTATTAATAGTCCTTGCGTTTACAACTTGTGTACCATCCTCATTAAACTCTAGGGAATCAAAATGTATCAAACCATCCGTGCCGCGTGGTACTCCATACGAGGTGTCAATACCGCGTGTGTCCGCTTCCTCAATATATGCATCCCAACGTTCATTCAACGCCTCGTTCCATCTATCGCCATCAATTCCAGCAACTCCCTCAGCGCTATCCGATAGTGTTATTAAATAGTCCCTATAACTTTCAGGGTCAGGGAAACGCTCAAACAATTCATCTGTTGTTTCAAAAGTCTCGTGTCCTGGTAGTCTCTGAATAACATCACCAACACCATCTTGATCTAAAAGCCTAGCTTGTCTGATATCTGCGCCTGTAAATTCTCCGCGCGGCTCTTCACCAATTACGGATCCTTCAGGCCAAGATAAATCTGTTGCTGTCGAGGGCTGATAAACAAAGTCATTATTAGAATCTTGCGTCCTACCAATATCTCCTGCCGCATCAGTAAAACTAGAGTTCACAAACTGCGCTGAGTCTGGCGTTATTGGAACAACGCCATCATTCATATCACGAATAGTGACCGCAGATCTTAACAAGTTAAATTCGGCTTCATTCATATTCATTTCTGAGATATCCATGCCATCTTCATATCCAAAAGCAGCAATCACTTCGTTTGCTGAATCATCAAGAGAGGCAATTCCATCTACAGCATTTGCTTGATCTGCAACGCGAACTTCTTCTATCGTTCCAAAATTCTATTCATTAAGAATTGCCATTGCATCATATCCCGCATCCGATGCGCTATCTACAACCGCTTCGATTTCTGTACTGGATCCAAATCTAAATACATTTCCTTCAACGAGTGCTCCTGCTGAACCTGTAAACCTATCTATAGACGCATCAATTTGCTCACTTGTAGGATTAATTGTACTACTGTTATGATTTAATACATCCAGATTCATAGCATCGTAAAAAAGATCGCTTACATCTTGAGGCGTCCCCTCATCTGGATAACCATCGCCATCAGCATCATAGCGTTCTAAAATATCAGCACGTGTCTGTGCGGCAATATCACCCGCTTGACTAAGACGATCTTCAGGAGATAAATCCGCATCTAAAGCTGCAATGTCATCTCTCACGCTCTCAGCGATAAAGTGATCATTATAGCTTGCTCGATCACCTTCGAATCTGTCCGCAATGGTTTCTGTTGTTCCAGAAAACCTTCCTAAAGCATCAGAAACCTGAGTTTCTGATGGATTGATTGTGCTACTATTTATGTTCAATACATCTAAGTTCATAGAACCATAAAATACTTCAGATACTGACTCAGGCGTACCTTCATCAGGGTATCCATCTCCATCTGCATCATAACGCTCTAGAATTTCTGCTCTTACATCTGCGGCAATACTACCAGCAACACTTAGTTGCGTATCGGCATCTAATCCTTCAAGCCTCTCTATTTTAGAATTCGCATCTTGCACGATTAATTTAACTTGAAATTCAGTTTGTTCCGCGGGTGTTAAGGTGTCGTAGAAAGCCAAGTCTTCTGCACTAATAGAAAAACCGTTCAAACTTGCGTTTGTGCCAACTGAGCTTTCTACAACTGTTATACCATCAGCTCTAAACTCAACGACATCTCCAATAGTTGTGGTAACCGTAGCGGAGCCATCGGCTCTTTGTTCAATCTCTGCACGCCTATTAGTTGATGTAATTTCTCCTGTTTCTTCATTGCGAAGTATACTGAAATTCGCAAATCTCTCATCGGGATTTGGGATAGAAACAAAAGTTGTTCCATTTCTTTGCACTATAGTAACAATATTACCAGGGTCGGGTGTGTTTGGACGCTCAAGTACAGATAAGCGTCCATCTGGAGATCTAACAACGGGATCACTTGAAGAACTAAAAGTTGCGGAGACACCATTAGGTGGCGTAATATTTACTACAGGGTCCTCCATATCTTCAAAAGCGATAAAGTCAACTTCCTCTGGAGGATTTATAGGCTCAAAACTTCCTCCTACTTGCGTACTTCCATCAGGCAAAGTTATAGTTTGATTTGGATTCCCTGGAGACGTTCCAAAATCAAATGGTCCGTCATTTTGAATATTTGGCATCGTTCCTAATGAGACAATTGTGCCATCAGCTAGGCTTATATGCTGTGTGTTCGTAACAGGGTCAAATTCTAAAGTTGCATTATTTAAATCAATCACGTTTGTTGCACCATTTGGATATTCTACTTCAATAATACCTGCTTCCAAATTAACTGAAGTTGTTGTTCCATCTGCCTCTATAGTTTCTGTGCCATCTGGATTAATCGTGACAACAGCACCATTTAAAGTATGAAAATTTCTGTCCCATCTGCTTCTATGATGTGTCTTGCTCCAAAAGGTGATGTTGTTTCTATAGCACCGTCAGGACCTTGCGTTTCCAATGAACCATCTTCATGTTCTGTAACAACACTACCATCTGGATAAGCCGTTATTGACCTATCATCTAATTCAGTAACAGATGTTCCATCAGGTTCTATTTCAACAACGCTACCATCAGCTAAAAAATGAACATCATTTTGATCAGGCGCATTTGTTATACTAAGGGCGCCATCAGGATGCTCTGTTAAAATTGTTCCGTCCGGACTTTGTGTCTCTACTTTTCCACTAGGATATTCAGTTATTCTACTACCGTTATCGTCGACATATGTTCGTGGTTCTCTACGATTGCTATTTCCACGGTCGCCACCATCTCCATCTCCACCAAGACTATTATTGCCACTTCCAGTCCCAGCTCCGTTTCTACCAGTTGGGCTCTCATACCCATTTTCAATGTCTTCATCAATAGGCACATGTTGGTGATGCTTGATTGTACGTAACTTTAAAATATCCATAATAGTGCCCTTATTATGGGAAAATAATTTTAAAATAAGGTTAATTTGTTAATTAATTTACTCTTGATGGTTTTTTATAAAGTATGCCAGCAATGCACCAAAAAATATAAAGAAATCAACAAGTTAGGGAATATTGAAGCTTGTTATTGAGCTTTATTGTCAGTTATAAAAACACAAGAAAAACACCAGAATTTAATCTAGTGTCCTATGAGTGTC
>JAMASZ010000219.1 GCA_023301585.1 Alphaproteobacteria bacterium
GTTTCATTTTTTAAGTTCCAGATTGTTCTTTAGGCGCCCAAGCTTCGGGTGCATTTAAAAATTTTTCTAAGGAAGAAATTGTTTCGGCGTCAAAATAATTTTCAGTCTTAACAACTTCTAAAATCGCCCACCAGTTTGTGAGAGCGTGAAGGGTGATACCAATTTCTTTTAAGTTATCTTTTGTCTGCGGATAAATATCGTAAGAAAAGACAACAAATGTGTTTTCAATTTTTGCGCCAGATTCGCGAAGCGCTTTTACAAATACTTTCTGTGATGTTCCTGCGTTCATTAAGTCTTCAATTAAAATGACATTTTTATTTTCTTCCATATGCCCTTCAATTTGTGCCATACGACCA
Source organism: Alphaproteobacteria bacterium (assembly GCA_023301585.1). Taxonomy (GTDB): domain Bacteria; phylum Pseudomonadota; class Alphaproteobacteria; order Micavibrionales; family Micavibrionaceae. The sequence continues at coordinate 357 of JAMASZ010000219.1, forward strand.
TGCCCTTTAGGTTTTTTTCGAATGTAAAGCATAGGTGCGTTCAAACGCTCTGAAATAAACGCTGCATAAGGGATACCGGCTGTTTCACCACCAGAAAAGTAGTCCATATTAAGCGGCTTGAGCATTTCTGCTGCGTAATCCATTAAGATGCTACGTTCTTTAGGGAATGAAATCATACGGCGCATATCAACATAAACAGGACCAACTTTTCCTGATGTGTAAGTGAACGGCTCTTTTGTATTAATTAGAACGGATTGTGTGTCTAATAAAATTTTAGCGGCTTGGTAGGCTATATCTTTTTTATCCATTTTTTATTTCCTTTATTTTACTGGCTAACCCATAGAACACGAGCAATCCATGCAACATCACCTTGTGATATTTCCCGGTTCTCATGCGATGGGTTTAATGACTTAATTTCAATACGTGAGTTGTTTTGTTTTACCAGCTCTTTTGCCATGACCTCACCACCTGTGGTTTTAACGATAACGCGATCGCCTGAACGTGGAGTAGATTTTGGAGAGATAATGAGAATATCGCCTTCGCGATATAGAGGTTCCATAGAATCACCAGAGACTTGTAACGCATATAAATTATCGTCGTCATACTTATTGTATTCAGGGAAATTAATTTCGTCCCAGCTATCGCCATCGGGGTAGCCTTGTTCATCAAAAAAACCTTGGGCACCAGCTTGCGCAAATCCTATTAGAGGAATAGCAGGGGCAGGTGCTTTATTACTATCATCATTAATAAGCCCTAGAAAATCTGTCATGGTGGCACCTGTCGCGCCTAAAACACGAGAGACACTTTCGGTTGATGGCCAACGTGGTTTTCCATCGGGGCTGATGCGTTTGCTTTTATTAAAAGAAGTGGGATCAAGCCCAGCTTGTTTTGCCAAACCAGACGGGCTGTAGCCGAATAAGTTAGCAAGTCTGTCTATTGCTCTCCAAATTTGTTCGTGCGTCAGCATAAGTGCCTCTTTTTATTCTATTATTTAATTTAGGACTAAAATCCCATTAATTGACACAGAAGTAAATAGGTAAATAATCCTATTTTTATCTTGACTTTGGAATTTAATCCTATCATAACTAGAACATAATAAGAACAAAAAAGAAAAGAAAGACGCAAAATGGCGAAAAAGACAAAAGACGGAGATGGCACAAGATTATACGAAGACATAGAGTTTCACCCCTTTGATGATGTAATTGAAGCGTGGTTTTGGTTTGTTCAGGCACAACAAGCCAGAAATGAAGGTGCTCGTGTAACCGCTGGCGTTGGATTACTGCCACGTCCTTGCGAGCCTGCTGATATTTTAAAGATATTAGATACTTTATATCGTCAACGCCGTTTGGTACGAGATCATCTATTCGTGCTTCGTCATTATGGTCGTCGTCAATTAGCGCCAGACCCAAGGCGTGTAAAAGAAATTCAAGCGCACCGCCTGTGGGTAGAAGCGCTAGAGCGATTAGAGCCTGTATTTTTGCGCAAAGGAATTATTGCCAGAAAAAAGTTCAGTTTTAGCCAGCCTAATTCAAACTGGATTGATAGGGCGGTTATTCATAGCAAGCATGAAACGACTTTAAACGTCGCAGCTTATGCGCATGACTAATAGCCCATCACAGCAAAAAACATGGATTGTGTTTTCAGGGGAAACTGATTTGCCGTGGCTAAAAGTTTTGAAGAAAAACTATAGGCACTGCTTTGTGCTTATTAATGACGGTATTAATTGGATTACGTTAGATCCATTAGCGTCCTACATTGATGTGCAAATTCACAGACATTTGGCAGAGAGTTTTGATTTACCAACATGGCTAGAATCGAGAGGTGCAAAAGTAATTGCGGCAAAAGTTAACCGCGTTCACAAAAAGCCAGCACCAATAATGTTTTTCTCCTGCGTTGAATTTATTAAACGCAGTTTAGGTATTCATAGCCGTTTCATTATTACGCCTTGGCAGCTCTATCGGTATTTAGAACAACAACAATCACATAAAGAAGTAACACCATATAAAGGAGAATTATCATGGGTAGTATAAGTAAACGCCCCGTCGCGCCACCAATCAACACGGTAACACCGTCAATTCCTTCGTTAACACCCACTATAACACCAGTTGTTGAAGCAGAAAAAAGAGTGTTGAAGCGTCTGTGCTTGAGCAGAGGGAAGAGGGGTTGTTGCGCAGAAATCGAGGTTATCTTGGAACTATTTTAACGGGATTTCAGGGTGTTTTAAGTGACACAAAAGACCAAGCACGTAAAACATTATTGGGAGAATAATATGACATCATCTTTAAAACTAATGAACCCCAACGAATTAAGCGAAGCGGAACAGCAAGCTGAAATTCAAATATTAATTGAGCGTTATGAACGCGCTAAATCACGCCGAGAGAACTGGTCAAATCATTGGCAGGATTGTTATGATTATACCTTGCCACAACGTGGGCAGAGCAATCAATTTGGTGGCGCAGGTGCGTCACGCGTCAATAACTTATATGATGGAACTGCGCTTGATGCGGTTGATCAATTAGCGGCAAGTTTATTAGGTAACTTAACGCCAACATGGACGCAGTGGTTCGGTCTTGTTCCTGGTCCTGAATTGAGCGAAGAAGAAGCGAGTAATATTGCGCAAGTATTGGAGAAGATAGCCAGGAAAATTCAAACGCATTTAGATCATTCAAATTTTAGTGTTGAAATGCATCAATGCTTTTTGGACTTAGCTGTTGGAGGAACATCAACGCTTTATTTTGAAGAAACACAAGTAGGTTCAATGTCTGCATTTAAATTTAGTGCGGTACCGTTAAGTGAAGTTATGCTTGAAGAGGGTGATAATGGATTCTTAGATGGCTCTTTTAGAACTATTCTATTAACGCTATCACAGTTGAATAAGCGCTATCCGAATGCAGAAATTCCCTATGATGTTTTAAGACAAGGTGAGCAAGACCCGCAATTACGCTTCGAGGTGTTAGAATCTATTTTGCCGCGTAACGGTACCTATGAATTAAAGGCAGTTTTGTTATCAGAAACACTACCTGTAATTCTTCAAACTGGCAGCTTTGTTCAAAATCCTGCTATCTCATTCAGGTGGACGAAATCACCGGGTGAAATTTATGGGCGCTCGCCCGTTATGAAGGCGCTACCTGATATTAAAACCGCCAATAAAGTTGTAGAACTCATTTTGAAGAATGCTTCTATTGCTGTAACAGGTATTTGGCAGGCTGATGATGATGGGGTTTTAAATCCTGCTAATATTGAGCTAGTTCCTGGCGCCATTATCCCTAAAGCAGTTGGCTCGCAAGGGCTAAAAGCATTAGATATGCCGGGACGTTTTGATGTGTCAGAGCTTATCCTTAGTGATTTGCGTCAACGTATTCGCCACGCGTTGCTTACGGATAAGTTAGGACCTGTTGATGGGGCGCGTATGAGCGCCACAGAAGTGGTGGAGCGTTCAACAGAAATAACAATGCTATTGGGCGCAACTTATGGACGTCTACAATCAGAACTTCTAACGCCGTAAATACAACGCGCTTTTTCAATTCTGAAACGTCGCGGTGAAATCCCTGATATCGCGCTAGATGGTCGTTATGTGACAATTGATTATAGGTCACCTTTAGCGAAGGCACAGAAGCAAAGCTCTGTTCAAAATATTTTGACATGGGTTAATAGTGTCACTGCTTTAGGCACGGAGGCATCATCTAGCATAAACGTTAAAGAAACAGCCAAGTTTATTGGTGAGACCTTAGGCGTTCCAAATCATTTAATTCAAAACGAAATTTTTCCAATTTCTGACATTGTTGAAGATGTCAGTGTTGAAGAATAATTAATCATTTTTTATAAAGGAGAAAAATAAAAATGACAGATAGTATGTTAAAAGAAGTTCCAGAAAAGTTTAAAGATAAAGACACTGGAGAAGTGAAACTAGACGCTCTTATGGGCTCGTATAAGGAGCTAGAAAAGAGAATGTCACAGGCACCGTCTGTGCCTAAAACCCATGATGAGTACTGCGTTGATTGTTCGCATGGTTTGTTTGAAGCTGACGATGAAATGAATAAACAACTTCATGCTAAAGGCTTTACAAATGAGCAGGTTCAATTTGTCTATGACTTGGCGGCAGAGAAAATGGTACCGATGATTGTTGAAATGGCAGATGATTTTCAAGCAGATAGAGAGATTGAAAAATTGGTCGAACATTTTGGTGGCGAAGAAAAATGGACTGAGATGTCGAGACAGTTATTAGCATTCGGTCAAAAGAACTTACCGGCAGATGTTTTAAAAACTCTTTCTAGTTCTTATGAGGGGGTTTTAGCGTTGCATAATATGATGCAGGGTGGAGAACCATCAATGAGTAAGGTTGATAACAGCAATGGTAATAATGGGGCGGAGCTAGATTTACAATCGATGATGCGCGACCCCAAATACTGGCGTGACAAAGATCCTTCTTTTATTTCTAAGGTAACCGAAGGGTTTCAGCGCCTATATAGTAACTAACATTTACTAATAAAATTTAGACAAAATAAAAGCCCCATTTTTTGGGGCTTTTTTCAATAGCGCTATTATACAACTACACTTGCTGTGAGTGCATAAATTCCTGTGTGATGTAATCATCAACAATTTGCTTAAAACGATGCGTTACTTGATCTGTTAACGGTGAGAATTGAAGCACAAATTGTTCATTGTTCTTACGAAGGATTTTCCCACGGTGTTGAACATCGACAACACGATTAGAGAGTTTAAATTTCAGAACAACATCCTTAGTGTCATTAACACCCAGCATCTGGTCTGTTCCCGCTAATAAAACACCGCCCTGGCTCCAGTTTTTGATGGGGTATATTTTACCATCAATCATGCCAACGCAATGGTCAACTTCACGACGCTCTGATGAACGGCGAGTATCAACATCGTCGTTACTAGCCTGTGAGCGTAAAGAGTTTAAAATTTTTTTGAACATGTATTCCCCTGAATAATATTATTGTAGCTAAAATCATTATACCAATAATAGCAAAGTTAACAAAAGGTTAACAAACTTAATTTCCCTAATACTACAGGTTTTGCACAAAATATGGAAGAAAAAAATAAAGCTTGACAGGATAGGTTTTAATTCCTATATTAAGCTTATCAACACCAGAAATGTAAGTTTTTTAACGCTCTGGCGTTGAATTTGTTCCCTTTTATTTAATTTTCAAAGGCTAAGCGATTTTAGCGATAACGATATGATTCTCTTTAAGTCATACCGCCGACTAAACACGCCTAGACGATAGAGCAGAGGCCGTGATTTCCGTTTGCTTACTCTATGAGCATTTTAAGCGAGAACCTTACTCTCCATTTTGAACAAAAATTCCATTTTTAAATATTTAACAAGAAAGAGGTAGATGTCATGGCTACAACTATTGACCAAGCTTTTATTAAGCAGTTCAAATGTTTGGAATTGCTTATGTCATAGTGGCTAAAACAGAAAGCGCTGCAGTTGTTTTAGAAAGCATGGCATCGCTTAGCACCATTTGGGCGGTAGGCTTATCAGTGCTTGGTATTTATGTCTTCAAACGTAGCGAAGATAAAAAAATAACGTCCAAAGATTTTATCGAGGATATCGTTGAGCAAGTGGCGTCACAGATTAAAATCCCAAAAGCGCAAAAAATTCAATCCAGACAATCAATAAAATTTAATGATTAATTGGCGCCTTAATTTTACGCTCACGGTAAATCATATAAAGCCCCGCACTTACAACAATCATAAGACCTGCCATTGTTGCTAGCGTCGGGATATCCTTAAAGAAGATATACCCGAAAACAACGCCCCATATGGCTTGGATATATAGGAACGGTGCAATGCTAGCGGCGCTTTGTGCCTTACCGATAGAGTAAGTTGTCAGAAATACACCTATTAAAACTAGTAATCCATTTGTAACGAAGAATGATAATTCTTTAATTTCTAATGGCACAATATCATGGCGTGCGAAGTATAAATTGAACGTAAACATACCAATGAAGGCAAGTAATGTTAAATTCGGTGTATATTCTTGTTTACCAATTTTGCGAATAATAGTGTTGTTAATGCCCATACAAAATGTTGCAAAGATAGCAAAGAAAATTCCATCATTAATTCTATCAAATTGTGGACCTACTAAAACAGTCACTCCAACAAACCCTATGACTACACATAGCCATCTATGCCAGCCAACATGTTCCTTTAATAATAAATACGCCATGATGACGCCGATAAAAGGCGAGGTGAAGGTAATGCCATAAACATCAGCGATAGGAATTTTTGAGAGCGCTTGCACGATACCGTAAGAGATAAATCCGCTTGATATTAACCTGAGCAAGCAAAGTTTAGGGTTATGCCATTTAAATCCCGATAATCCTTTGCGGTACATGATTATGCCAGATAATATGGCAATATTAACCATAGAGCCTAATGCCGCGACATAAGAGGGGTTGTAGCTGGCTGAGAGGTATTTTAAGCTGACATCAGCACAAGAGAAGAATGTCCAACCAATCATTATAATAGCAATAACTTTCAAGCTTTCGCCTTGAATGGGATTGTTAATAGACATATTTTAAGTTTCTCTCGACTAGAATTTTGAAGCGCGTATAATCTTCTGTAGAATTTTCATTTCTTTAAAAAGGTTTATCACACTATGTCACAAAAAAATACTCCTATCACAGTTGCACGAGGCGATGGTATTGGACCAGCCATTATGGACGCTACGCTTCAAATCTTGGAAGCTGCAGGAGCGCGCTTAGATATCGAAGAAATTGAAATTGGTAAGGCTGTCTATGAACGTGGCGTTCCTAGTGGTATTGAGGAGAAGT
>JAMASZ010000220.1 GCA_023301585.1 Alphaproteobacteria bacterium
CGCAAACATGGCCAAAACAGCCGCTGCGGAAGCACCAGACGCCCTTAAAGCCGTTGCCGATGTGATGGACGAGAAACCATCATGGGGTATGCGCCTCTTAACGGCTCTACCGAGATCAATCGTAAAACCTGTTTTTAAATTAATTCCCGCCTTAGGGACTGGTGTTGTTGCCGCTTATACCTATTCCGACGTCAAAAGATTAAACGAAATGGGTCTCGAAGAGGTTGCAGACGCTCAAAAACTACTCGGTGCCTATGAAATGGCCACCAGTTTTGGTGGTATTGTAACATTCGGTGCCAGTGAAGCAGGCGTTATCGCCATGCGTGAAGCCTTTATCGCAAAGGGCGGCGCAGAATATGAGAATTTAACTATGGCCAGTACACAAGCCCTTACACTCGGTGTAAAGGATGCATGGAACAGCATGACAGATGGCGGCGAAGCCGCAGTGGAAGCCAGTCCTACGCAAAAATTTGCGCCAAACACATTACATATGTAATAATTAGGACAGATTAGAGGAGAAGAAAAAGATGTCAAGATATGGTGGATTAGATGATGTAATTTCAGACGCAACAATAAGCGCAGGAAATAGAACAGCAGGAAGAGCCGCAGGCGATGCAAGCGGCGCGGCAGCAGATGCACTCGGTGGCGCTGCAAAAAAAGGCGTATTAGACAAGCTAGGCACTGGCGCTGCTAACACATTGAAATTAGCATTAGGCGGAACAGCTTTAGCTGGTGGTGCAGGATATGGTTACTATGCTGCCGTTACAGGTGAAGAAGGCAATACATGGCACACTATACTTGATGCCGTCACTCCTGGAGATCTCCCTGTTGGTTTATCACATGAACAAGCCATAGAAAGCATAAAATCACTACCAAGTAACACTGTTGAAAATATTAACGAAGCCTTCGGTACTGGTCAAGCCAGAGCCGGCGCGACCATTGGTAAAGAAACATTTTTCGCTTCGCTAGAGGCGATCGGCGATGTCCTAAATCAATTCTTTGGCGGTGCCGATGGTAACGGCTTCCTAAGCTGGATCAATACAGGCCGTGAAGGCATGGGATTAGAGCCAAAAGTGGCTGTACCAGGTGGAAAACCTATCCTACAAAGCGATTTTGATAGTCAAGCCTTGACCGAAAACATGGATAATAATACACTTGTTAATGCATTCGCATCAGAGCATATCGCTAGTGGGCGTAGTATGACAGCTGATGATTTTGTTACATCCGTAGGGAATGTACACGGACAGTTAGGCAATGTTATAGAAAACATGAGTAGTCCAGCAAGAGATGAGTTCAATGCAAACTTACTTGAAGCTGTTAATGACCCAAGCTTGACGACAGATACAGCAAAACTTACGAAAGCTGGTGAAATGATTGCAAAAGTTGAAGATTCGATTATCGCAAGTGGATCTGCAAATGAAGCAAATGTAAACGCGGCCGTATTAAAAATGTAACCACAGTCGTATGAGGCATGAAGATAACTTGAGGGCTTAAGGATATAAAACTATGAATTTAGATAAAGAAACACCAAATATGCACGGTCAATGGGACGAAAAAGTAACAGATGCCCCCAAAGTACCTTTAGCAAAAACTGAAAAAGTTTTAGAGGCCAACCAGCCAGCAGCAAATCAAGAAGACGTCGCGCAAGTTCTAAAACAACGTCACATCCAAGAAGATATGACCAGCTACGGTACACAAAGCTCTGGTTATGAAGATCAAATGGGTGACACAAAAGGTCAATCAGCCTTAGAAGAATTCAGCCGTGCGATGGAAGATGCAGAAAGACGTCAAAAAAGCTTGGGTATGGTTGGACAAGGCCTTGCAGGCTTGGCAAGTCACCCCAAAGCTAAAGAAGGCATGCAGGTATTGGCTCAAGGGGCACAATTAGTATCTGGCATTATGGCGCATTCACGCCAACAAAACATCAAAAGCTTTATTAATGACCTAAAAGACCAGCAAAGAGATGAAAAACTAGAATCTCTAGCAAAAAAGAAAGAAGCTGCTGACGACGGCGTAGCTACAGAAAGATTAAAATTAGCAGAACTCACTGGTTCTGCACAACATCCATTTGCAGGGGATGAAGCACCAGCATCAGACACCGCCACAGCTGAGCCAGCTCAAGGTGTTACATTACGCTCTGCGGCAAAATTGATCGTTGGAACGCCATAGAATCGGACAAATATCTAATATTAAGCCGCAATCCTAAAGCGGCTTTTTTATCAACTACTGCAAGGTTCTCCAAAACCTTGAAACGATACAAACCATTGATTTAATTGGAATATTCAACTTCATTTGCAAATCACCTCTCCCTTTTCATATAATAAGGTATAAGAAATAAAGGGTTAAAAGAGAGAAACAAATGAGCATTTTCAGCGACGCAAAAGAAGCAGCAATAGAAGCAGTTAAAAATACGAAAGTTGCTTTCGCTATTAAAGAAGTTTCTAAGCTTGATGATGCCGCAGGCAGAACTGGTGCAGATAGACTAGACCAAGCCGTTAGAGAAGCTGTAGACAACAACCCTAATTTCAGAAATTACATTGTTGATCTGGCTGACAGTCCCCTAAAACAAGAACAATTCAAAGAAGCATTAGCAGAGCACGACACACCAGCAGACCTTGCTGCCTTTAAAGGTATCTTAGGTGATATAGCCGCTAATCCTACAGCCTCTGTAAGAAACCTATCAGTAGAAAACTTATCAGATACAATCACAGCCGAAAGAGACGGAACACCAGCACCGACGATTACAGCTGACCCAACAGAAGCTGAATTAACTGCACAAGCAGACGCAGCAAGAGCCGAAGCAGAAGCTGCACAAGCAGAAGCAGAGAGATTAGCAGCAGAAGCCAATACGCCTTCAGCAACACCTAATGGCGATGCTATAGCGCAAGCTCAAGCAGAAACAGCTGCCGCTGAAGCTGCTGAAGCAGAGGCAAGAGCGCTTGACGCCGAAAGAGCCGCAAATCCAAACGCTGATTTAGAAGATTCATTCTCAATCAAGTTCTTAGCAGAATTAGGTTTCACAGAAACAGAATACAATACCGCATTGGCAACAGCAGGTGATGATCCCAAACTATTAACGCCTGCGCTTATCGGTATGAGAGATATCGATCAAGTGTTAGACGCAGTTGCAGTTGCCTCACCAGAGAGTGCAGGTCTTGTCGACAAACTTAAAGCACAGCCAAACCTTAAAGACGCTCTTCACAATGCAATGGTTAAAGATCCTACTGTAATCGAAGGTCTTGGAAGAATGGCTGAGAATACTGGCGATCCTTCAA
>JAMASZ010000221.1 GCA_023301585.1 Alphaproteobacteria bacterium
TAGCCACTTTAAAACCTTTTTCACATTGTTACTATTTTGAAACAATGCAGAAATAACCCTGAAATAAATTACATTTATAAGCTTTCTTATAAGTTCAAGTTTACGATTTTTAATGCGTTTTTATGTGTAACTAATTTTTTTATAAAAATATAATTTTAGGAGATTACCATGACAACATTTACATTAACATTAGACCTTAGCTCACTTTACGTAACAGACGCGCCCAGCCTAGAAATTTTAATAGATGGCGAAGTGGTCAGCAGTTTCCTTGTAACGAGCAGCTACACACCAACGGACTATACGTTTAGCTCGGCAAGTTCTGTTCCAAATATTTCTTTCAGGTTCAACGATTCTTCATCTGAAACAAATAGAAGTATATCAATTAATAATGTTGAGATTAACGGTGTTCCAGTCGCCCCGTCTTCTTTAGATCAAAGCACCTTGAACCAAGGGGACACATCAAATGTTGATGTTGTTGCAGAACAATCTAGCTTTAACGCTGAACCAGATATTGCTGATTTTGGTGGTGCTACTAAAGTTGGAACATCTGGAGATGATCTTAATTTAATAAGCGATTCTGATCCAAATAATATTGATGTTATCGATGCGTTAGAGGGGAATGATATTGTACGTGGACGCAACCAGGATGATGTTTTATTTTTAGGGGATGGTGATGATCGTGCATATGCGCAAGGAGGAAATGATAGAATTATAGGAGGTGCTGGTTTTGATTTAATTTTCGGCGGTGTTGGTGATGATGAAGTTTGGGGTGGAGATGGTGATGATAAAATTACTGGTGATGCTGGTAATGACACTCTTCATGGCGGTGCTGGAGATGATGTCCTTAAGGGCAAAGACGGTGACGACCTTATGAATGGTGGCGCTGGTAATGATAGTTTTCAATCAGATGATGGTAATGACATAGCCTATGGTGATGCTGGTAATGACCGTCTCTTTGGTGGTAATGGCGATGACATCTTATATGGTGGTGATGGTGATGACTTTATCGATGGGAACGCCGATAGCGATTATCTCTATGGCGGTGCAGGCAAGGATAGAGTTGAGGGCGGCTTCGGCGATGACTTTATTGACGGTGGTGCTGGTAATGACTTCTTAGAAGGTGAAGATGGTTATGACACAGCACTTTATGATGGTGATTGGGCTGATTATAACTTCACAGTAAATGGCGCAGGCTACCTTATGTTTGACTCGCGCAATGGTGATACAGATGTGGTTGTTTCATTTGAGAACTTCGTTTTTAATGATGTAACAAAAGCTGTCGAAGATGTGATTAATTTAAGACCAACAATTACATCTGATGGCGGCAGTGATACGGCAGTGGTTAATATGGTGGAAAATACTACCCTTGTTACAACAGTCACGGCCACAGATTCTGAGACAGCTAGTAACAATATTGTCTACAGTATTTCTGGTGGTTTGAATTCTGGTCTTTTCACGATAGATTCTGTAACAGGAGAACTTTCATTCGCTAATGCTCCTGATTATGAGCTGTTATTAGGTAATGGTGATAATGTCTATGACGTTGAAGTTAAAGCGCTAGATAGTGATGGTAAGTTTGATACGCAAACCTTATCGGTCAATGTTACCAATGCGGCTGAGGCTGATGTTGGTAGCGGTGTTTTAGATACTGGTATTCTAGGTAATAGCGTTATAGACACAGGTACCATCAATATTGGTGACTCTATTATATATGATGTTGAAGCATCTGGTGATAGAGATTGGTTTGGCGTGGATTTAGTAGCAGGTCAGAGTTACGTTGTGAATGCGCACGGAACAGCAACTGAGGCTGGTACGAATGTAGATCCACACATCTTTAATATCCATAGCACATTAGAAGGGGTTAGCGCCTTGTTAGGGCTTGGCGCAGACGACAGTGGCATTGATACAAATGCGGATATCGGTTCTGATTCGCTGATTTATTTCACACCAACAACATCAGGCACATATTACATTGACGCAGGTGGCTTTAATAATGCAACAGGTGAGGCAGTGTTGAGTATTGATATCGCGGGTTCTAATATCACTGGTAGTGGTGTTGTTAATGGAACTTCGGGCGTTGATTTCTTAGAAGGGAGCGCAAGCAATGACACTCTTCAAGGAAATGACGGTGATGATGTTCTCTACGGGGACGCTGGCGACGATATACTCAATGGTGGTGATGGTGATGATGTCTTATATGGCGGTACTGGTGCCGATATATTTATGATATCTGCCTTAGGATCCAGTGATGCTGTTGTTGATTTCAATGCTGCCGAAGGTGATATGCTTGATATCTCAAATATCATAGAAAACTATGAGACTGGTGATGCCATAGCTGATTACTTACAGTTCACGGAAACGAGCGATAGCACTATCGTGCGCGTTGACACCAACGGTAAGATTGGACATGAAAACTTTGTTGAAGTTGCAACGCTTGAAGGTAATTTAGGTGAAGATATGCAAGCCTTATTTAGCAATGGCAATATCATTATCTAATATAAAATAATATTTTATAAATTCTGCGTCTTATTCAGTTGGGACGCAGAATTTTTTTAGGGCTTCGCTTTGTCTTGTCTCTAATTCTTTTTCATCGAACCCATCAATCATTTCATTAAAAACTTGATACCAATTTATCTCTGCTTTTAGGTGTAAGAAGACTGACCCTAAGCCTAACGCTGCACGATCCATGAAAACAAATTCGCAGGGCATTTTGATACCTGCATCAATTTCTTTTAATTTTTTATGAACGCTTTGCGCGATTTCACGACCATAAATACCATTGGTGACTTCACCGATTGGACGAACGCCATCTGTAAGTATTGGTCCGTATAAGAAGCGCGCCCATTCATTTAGAATTTTAGCATGTTGATTTGAAATTCCTTCAAAACCCCATGTTTCGTAGGCTTTTACAGCGCGTTCTAAATCATCTGTTTGTAATGCGCGGTAAAGCTCAATGATGCCGCCAATAAATTTGGCAGGGAAAACCCTTACGCACCCAAAGTCCATTAAGTTAATAGAGAGGTCAGGACGAATAGAATAATTCCCTAAATGTGGATCGCCGTGAATGACGCCGTAATTATATAAGGGCACGTACCAGGCGCGGAACATATTCATTGCGATTTGGTTGCGCTGTTCTTGAGGTGCGTCGATGAAGTTCATAATTTTGTCACCGTCTAACCAAGTGCTGGTTAATAGACGTGATGTTGAAAGCTCATCAATAATTTCTGGGACATGAACATTTTTTTCATCACGTAGCATATAGCCATATAATTTTTCATACTTGGCTTCTAATTCGTAATCTAATTCTTCTCGAAGGCGTGCTGAAAGTTCAGTGTAGATATTCTCTGTTTTGATAGAGCTGTCATAGCGTCCATAAATTGAGAATATTAGTTTTAATTGGCTAAGGTCTGCGTCTATGGCGCTTGCCATGTCAGGATATTGTAATTTGCAGGCAACTTCCTTGCCGTCTTTGGTTGTGGCTTTATGGACTTGCCCTAAACTGGCAGCAGCGGAGGCTTCTTTGCCAAACTCGCCAAATTTACTTTCCCAATTCACGCCTAATTCCGTTTTCATACGACGCCTGACAAATGACCAGCCCATTGGCGGAGCGTTTGATTGTAGTTGTTGGAAGTCTTTGGCGTATTCAGGGGGCAGGGCTTCTGGGATAGTTGCCAATATTTGCCCGACCTTCATTAAAGGACCTTTTAGATTTCCTAGGGCTGCGGTGAGTTGCTGGGCGTGGTCATCGCGTTCGATTTTAATGCCTAGGTAACGCTCCCCTGCCATTTTAGCAGCTAAGCCTGTCATGGTTGTAGAAACCCGTGCGTAGCGCCCTAATTTACGGGTAAAAGAGCTTTTGTCATTTAAGTCTGATTTTGTGTTACTCATTTTAGGTTTCTCTATACAAAAAAAATATTATTAGGCATATTAGTTATATGACATTGGAAAACCAACAGATACAAGACCAAATTTTAGAACGCGTTTTAGAAGATGTGCCTTTTGACGGTTGGACGTGGAGCTTAGCATATAACGCGTCGGAAGAGCTAGGGTTTGAGAAAGAAATGGCAGATGCTGTTTTTCCTAATAAGCTTCAAGACTTGTTAGTTCATTTTTCTGATTGGACAGATAGGAAGACATTAGAAAAGCTAAATGAAATTGATTCAGATACGCTACGTATTCGCGATAAAATTGAAGTAGCGGTTAAAGCTCAATTAGAGGTTCTGGAACCTCATAGAGAATGCGTCAAATTATCTTCTGCTTATTGGCTGTACCCCTTTAGAAAACTTCAAGCTGCAAAAATTGTGTGGCGTTCTGCTGACCATATTTGGAATTGGGCAGGGGATACGGCGACGGATTATAATCATTACACAAAGCGTGCCTTATTATCAGGTGTTATGGTGTCGACCACTGTGTTTTGGTTAAATGACGAAAGTGACGGATATAAAGATAGTTATGCGTTTTTATCGCGCCGTATCGAAAATGTGTTGCGCTTTGGGAAACTAGCCAGCAAAATAAAACCTAAGAAGTGCAATGAGCATAAAAAAGAAGCAACGGCTTAATAAACATAAAAGGATAATGGTTTGAATTTTTTATATGAAAAGATTGTTTTAAGGTTATCTGTATTAGGTGCTTTTTTTGCTGTTTTATTCTTATTGTTTTATGCTTTTTTCTCCGATGGTACCATGTGGGCGCCGAAGATAGAGCATGCCCCCTTTGTTGAGCGCGATGAAAATGGTGAAGTCGTTAAGGCAGAGTTCATTGAATACACCTTAGAAAAGGCGCATAGAACTGAATCTGAGATTGCGTCTTGGGCAAGTGAAATTGTATCAGAGGCTATGTCATTTAAGGCATCTGAATATTCTACTCAAGCTGAAGAAATTAAAATTAATTTCACAGATGATGCTTTTAAGCAGTATCAAAATTATCTTGTGTCTTCTGGTATTTTTAAAGCGATTAAACAGCAAAATATTCGTATTTCAACGTTTGTTTATGAACAGCCATTATTGTTGAATAACATGACAATTGATGAAGTTTATCGCTGGTTGTATCAAATCCCTATGACAGTTTCGTTTATACCTAATACCGAAAAATATGATAATGAAACAGTTGTAACGAGAGACTTAACGTTACAAATTCAGATTAAGCGTGCTGATTTGACAGGGGATCGAGATGCTGTCCAAATTGAGAGCTGGCAGATAACTGGTCGTTAACCGTTATATTCTTTAAAAAAGACTCGCATATATAAACAGAATCAGTCTTATGTAGCCTATCATTTTATATTTTTGAAAGGGCACATCATGAGCGATGCAAATAACGTAGCAGAATTTAAATCTACCAACGAAGAGGCTGGCGATGTTGGCGGCGTTGCTGGTAAGCGCCTTCTATCATTTTTTGACCGTGTTGAGCGTTTAGAAGAAGAAAAAGCGGCTTTGGCAGAAGATATCAAAGAAATCTATGCGGAAGCGAAATCAGCAGGCTTTGAAGTTAAAATCATGCGTCGTATTATGAGACTGCGTAAAATGGACGCTGATAAACGCCAAGAAGAAGATGAACTCTTGAACTTATATATGTCAGCCATTGGTATGGCGTAAGCTATCCTACTGATACTTAACGATTATCTGCGTTAAGTATTCCGTAATACTTTTTCTATATAATGCCCTTAGAAACTACTTTTTAAGGGCATTTTTTATGGCGTTATCGCTTCAAGACATTATGAATGAGATGGCAAGTCAGCCTGAAATGCTACGCCCTAAAGGGGTGGAGAAGGCAGGGCATCCTATGCCTAAAATAATCTCAGAAATGGATGCCTTTGTTTCGTTAGATCCATTATTGGCGCAATTAAATAGAAGCTATGAAGATGCAAAGAGCAATCGTTTAAGCTTATCGAAAGCGCATGGCGTAAATGACCCAATGGTAGAGATTGCCTTGGAGATGGAAGATAGCGCATGGTGCATGATGCAAACGCGTTTCTTAGAGGTGAGAGCAGATAGAGGCTTAATGCGCCAAGCCCAATCATTAATGCGTAATTCTGAAAATTTGGTAGAAGCGGTTAAAGAGAAAAAGCAAAAAGAAAAAGCTATTGAAGTCTTTCAGTTTTATAAAATGTTACAAAAAATGCGCGAGCTTAATAAAACACCGCGCATATTTGAATGGTTATATATTTTAGTTTTACTAGACCCAACCCAAACGCTAAACCCCAAACCACACTTGCAGCACAAGATGGCAGCCTAAATTTTTTTATTCAGGGATAGGCGTTCTTTGAGGGCAACGTCTAGTTTCTGTACGAGTTTCATTT
>JAMASZ010000222.1 GCA_023301585.1 Alphaproteobacteria bacterium
TAACCACAAGGAGTGACTGGTCAAGTTGGGTTCGGACTGATCCCAGTTGGCAGTACTTCAAATGTGTTTATCTGGGCCAGGAGATGCCTAACAGGCATTTTGGCCAGTCAGGATATGGTATTTGGTTTTATGCTACATTCTGAAAGCTTAGCTCTCTCCTACTCTACAAATGGGCTTTTACCAGGCAAACGGTGCAGGGATACACCAGGGTTTGCAACACTCGAGATAAAGCCATTTGCACAATTGTACCGATCGCTTTGGTGGACAAGAGGAACGGATGGGTCCTTAGATGGCCAAGAGCAGGTCAAGAGGGAACGGAATTGTCTCTCAAACGGCTAGGTTATGGCGGATTGGATTAGCTGAGGGCAGGACAGTTAGCTTGAAAAGGCTTATTGGGTTGGTTGTTGGTTAAAGGCCAGGCCAAGTAAAATCCAAGATCGGGGACTTTATTGCAGAAGCTTCCCAGAAGATCACTGTTACTGAATGATTTCAGGAACCTAAAGCAGGTATAATCCGAAATCAGGGACTCCTTGGGTTAGGAAATCTCGAACGATTGCCAAGTCTGGACTCTGGGACTTCATTTTAAGGGGATATCAGGGAAAGGAGCAAATGGGATAGTGTGGAACACTGATCCAACTCCCATTTTGGGAGCGCAAGTACTGAGGGACAACAGGGACTTGTCCAGGACGTCAGAGGCAATGGGAGGCAAGGTATTTTGCCTACAACCCATAGCATCGGAGAGCTAGAAGCAAGATCATATGCTGATAGAAGGAATGGCACACTTCGAGCAATTTTTATGCTAAAGAGGATGTGTTAAGAGGCCGACGGTTGCTAGGATAAGGATTGACCAAGAACCACGTTGAAGAGGTACGGATGTAACCTGGGTGTCACAAGCCAACAAGTACTTATCTGGTGTAGCAATCAGAACAAGGTTTTTCTTGTGGGTATCTACTGTATAAGGAAAGTTGGCCAAGGGTTTTTTTGTGGGTATCTACTGGATAAGGAAAGTTGGCCAAGGGCTGGTTTTCTTATTGCAGTTATCTACTGTATAAGGAAAGTTGGCCTAAGTAACTGTGCTCGAGATGGTAGACCAAAGTTTGGCTACTGATGCTCCTACCCACCTTTTCCACAGGTTTAAGAGGATATGAGGGTCAGCTCGGACGAGTGGCTTATCTCCTATTCGTGTACCTTGCTGGATAAGGGAAGGCCACCTTGACAGGTGAGGCTGAGGGATAATTACCCAAGATGCTTAAGCCAAGGGGATCAACTGTTCGCCAGACAAGAATGCTGACGAGGCAGTTTGAAGGAGAAGAGGCAGATTACAGGGGGTGGTTATTTGAGCTTTTTATCTCAGGTAATGGGGCACTCCAAAAGTAGCAAGGCAAGGAGATACTTCAACCTTTGGTTCGGAGTATTGCTTTGTGAGAAGGCTGCATTGTATTTTACAAGGCAGGGTAAATGGGAAAGAAGCTTTATATTACCATGGGACCAGAAGGCAAATTGCCAATGGAACCATCCAGGTTGCAAGGGATGCAACTGAGGGCAATATTCGGACGAAGTGCCCATGAGATGGGTACTGGTACGTCACGAATCTTATTGGGCTAACAAAGGCAGGAATTTGCCTAACTCCCTTAGGGGATAAGGCGAAATGGGCTATTTGCATGTGGATTTCTTTTACGATTTTTACAGGCAATGGTTGAAGTCCAGGGACGATTTATGCAGGCTATTTTTGCTAGTTGGGTTTTCGAAGCTATGCTAAGCAAGAATGGCGAGACAAGGGGATCCTCTGGTGGAGTCTCTTAGAGATTTTGGACGATGCCAAGGGGAATCTCTGGTGGAGTCTCATAGAGATTATGGGCGAGGCTTTTGGCTCAGCTAAGAGAGTGGTAGTTACTTCAGCCGCCCGTCCGCCGCTGACACATTTGGCTGATATTGTGACTAAGTGCCTTTGGGGGAGCCCAGCCCAGGACTAAAGGGCAATGGGTCCTCTGGTATAAAGAGGTATGTTTTGGTTGTTATCAGTGTGGCAACGAAACGGGGACGGATGCCTGGCGACGAAAGCCTATCCCAGGGACTATGGGATGAAGCTGAATGGGCTTAATGAATTGCATGTGAAATTGTTAACCACTTTTTGCATGAGATTTGAAGTCTGGGGACATTTGTGTTCCACAGGTTAATCAGGCAAACCCAGAGAGGGTTAGATTACCTGAAAGGACGAACAGGCTTTGTTGTTTGCATCGCTGGTTATTAGACGAGACGAAGTTCCAGGGAAATTGACTGGTAGTCGATTCATCCTGTTACTAGGTCGCAGAAGCGGTTACCTCTGTTGTCTGAGGGAAATACCGTGGTGGGAGACCAGGCGAAGCTTGGCCTCTTCTTGATATAGGCCAATCGCAGGATTACTCTCTATGGGTATGGCCTGGATTGGGACCTAACTTCACCGTTCCGCAAGGCTCTACATTCGCGAATAGGCAAAACCACAGGATTACCTGGATATGTATGGCCTGGGTTTGGACCTGGTTTACAAAAAAACATGTTTTGCGAGTTTGCAGCGGACGGTACACTATTATGGAAAGTCTTTGCGGTCCTTCGGGGACGCAAAGATCGGGGACTGTTTGAAGCCTAAGTATTTTGGCGCGAACCGACAGTATGACAGCACCAGGATGTGCTGAGGTTCAACTATACCGGCTCGTCGCGAACAGACTTTGCATGAAGACAAAACCTGACCGAAGGAAAAATTCCTGATGGGGATCGTTCCCAGACCCCTTATGCCCTGGACGTAGGATATGGGATACCTGGATAGGTGTCTATAGCCTGCATTGGGCAAGAATCGTCTGGCTATGAGCTGGATATTTCCCCGGACTAGGGAAATGACTCAGTAGCGATAATTGGGCGATCCCTTCGGAGAAGGGACTGTCTCCTTTTGG
>JAMASZ010000223.1 GCA_023301585.1 Alphaproteobacteria bacterium
CATTCTTGAACAGCCGAGCGAATAAAATTCGCTTGAGAGTTAAGCTCAGTCACTGTGTTAAACGTGCTTTGAGAGGTTGTTTGTTGGCTTGACGGTTTCATGAAGCTTGACGTTAATGCCGCAAGCAAAGCAATTGCTATTAAAATATAAACCAAAGCACTTCCGCTTTGAGCCGTACATTTTTCTTGATAGCTAATCTTTATCATATTTGACCTGATTGAAATTTAAAAAAAGCCCACCCTGTTATTGTAACAGATTGGACTTTAAATAATGTTTAAAGCGATATTATTAACGCTCTAATAAAACAGAGTAGAATACGTAACTATTTCCTGTATCATCAATAAAGCAGCCTGAAGGTTGCCCTACAAATGCTTCACAAGAACCGCCTAAGCCCTCAATAGTGTCTGCTGCTGTTGGAGGGAATGTATAGGTGTCGTCCATTTGAACACTAACATCTGCCGCAGAAATTCCATCTGCCTGCACAACATTATTTACAAGTGTACAATCAGTAGAATCGATAGAGAACTCTCTGTTCACTTGCGTACATACAGTTCGTGAAACATTTGGTAAAAACGCAATTAAATCATTCCCTGTTGCTCCATCTACGCCCAAATTAGGCACTTCGAATTGGCCGTTGAAAAACCAAGTTCCCTCACCAGTCCCAGCCATAACATCAGAAGGGGCATTTTGAAATACCGCACCACCACCATCAGGGTGAAATACTGCGACTTCTAAAGATCCGCTGATAGCACTGAAATTTGCTGGGGAGTTAAACCTGATACCTGAGACATCAACACCGCCCAATATCATACGAATTACAGCAGTTCTTAAAGCCGTAGGATGTTGGGTCATGGAAGCGCCACTAAGAATGGCTTTTTCACGTTCGGTTGAACCTCCGCCAGAACGTGTTGATTTGGTCACTGCATATGATAATGCTGCGAATAAGGCCACGGCAATCAAAATCAGGAATAATACGTTACCCTTTTCTGATGTGTTATTTTTGTTGTCACGACCCATATTATTTCTCCATAGTCCCATTTTTTAAATATTATAATCCTAAAACCAATTAATTAATACTAATAATCTAAGGAAATCCTTATTTATTTTGCTCAATTGCGCTGACTTCTACTTTATTGATCTTTAATGACGCTACCAGCTTCTTAGTTTTATCGCATTCGCGCCCAACACAAAGCTTATCCAACGTTACACGCCAATTAGCGCCACCGTTTTGAACATGCCCAAGGGCTTCACGAAATTCTGTGAAATTAGACGTATTATTGGCTGTAATAGTAATAATTGAGCCTTTTGCAGTCACATTTAAACCACCATAGCTTTTCTTTGCCTTTTCAACGAAAGCTTCCACTTCCGATTTTGCCACCGAAATATCTTTAATTTCAGGAACGATAGGCTTTAAAGCTTCGGTTTCTTTTAATTCTGCGCGCAATTCTATTAAACTTTGAGTTTGAATTGACGTGTATAGCCCCAAAGCAGCAGCCAGCCCCCACGCAATTGCCGCAGCAATTAACGCTGCATTACCAGCATTTTGAGGAAGGTTCTCTAAAAAACGGTTCAAATCATCCGCAGATTTCGGATTAAGATATTTTTTAACGTTTTTAAAATCTAGTTTTTTAAAATCCATAATTTCACCAATATAAACCTAAGTTAAAGATTTACGTTACCTTGTCCCCTTAATACGAATTCGACCATCAGGCTCCAGGGCGCCGGCTTGAACGCGCCCTTTAAAACTACCGACACCCTTACCGAAGGCCTGCGGAACCAGAGCTTCCCAAGTCACTTTGTTGCCTGTTACTTGATACTTAACCAATGTCCCATCAACTGTTTTTAAATCGTCTAATAATTCCTGAATGCGCACCATGTGTTTTATGGAATCACTCTGCAAGGCGTTATAGGCTTTAACCATCAACTGCTGAGAGGCATTTTCTGTTGAGATTTTAACTTTGTTCAAATCCCGCTGAACAGAATTTGTTGAAAAATATTGAAAAACCAAAAAGCTTAAAATAAATAAATTAACAAAAATCCCTACATTCAGAAGCGTACGCGCCGTTGCACGTGACAGCTTCTCAGTTTTAAGCATTCTATTTTCCCAAGGAACACTATGGGCATTTTCAGGATTAATGGTCACGAAGTTAGCATCCATACTTTGAATACGCGGCAGTAATGTTCTTGAAGCCCCAAGGAAAATTTGAAGTCTTCCAGTTGCCGGGTCCCATCTTAGAGCAGATGCCATACCTTCTTGCTCATACAAATAAACTGTTTGTTTATCCCAAAATTCGCTATTTCCTGGAAGCGCTGCCGCCAAAGGACACCAGCTATTAGGATCAGACGCCAGCATAGAAGATGGGCACGCAATATACCAACAGCGATTATCTTCAACCGTATAGCAATAATGTACTTTTTCAGTACCACAAGCTTGGGAAGCTGCGTTCCAGACAGCTTCTTCTTCTGTCCCTGCAATATATGGTATTGACCCGCCAACAAGTTCATTCGGCAAATAAGGGGATAGTTCAGTAACAAAGTCACCAGTTTCACCTGCCAAAAAATCACTAACCCCAGGGGTCAGTTTTTTAGGCGCGCTTTGCGTTTTTTTAATCGGACTATCTTCTACCATTTATTCCATTACGAGCATTTACAATGCCCCTCCCATTAAACCACCCATCATACTATCCATGCTCATATTCATGACACTTAAAGCGTAGATGGCACTACCGAATGCAATTACAAGGAAAACACCAGTTAACGCGAAGGCTAACCATACAATTAAAGAATGTTTTGTTTTCGCTGATGTCGAACGCATTTCAGCAATAGATTCCAGTATTGTAGCAACTTGTTCTAAATCAGACAAGCTTGCTAGTTCCATACGCTCACTTCGTGTTAATGGAGCGCTATCGAGAGCATTACCCAAGGCAATTCCGCGTTCCAACTTAACATTCGCATTTATCCAATACGCCGCCACATCAGGTGATGTAGTAGAATCTGCCGCCTGATCCAACGCTTCAGAGATGGACACTTGTGCTTTTAGCATACGAGAAGCCGCAACCATTGAATCTGCAAACCCTAAATCACGTAAATAGGCGCCAATTAAAGGAATTTTACGAACGACGCGCGCTGTCGGCCAATCTGTTTTACCACGGTTGAGAAAAAACGACACGATTGCCCAAGCCATAAAAGTACCAATAGCAAATGCGGTATAAATTAAGACGTCCCATGTCAGTGAAAGATTATCAACAACACGGTTATAATTTTCTAACTCTTCAGGGTCTGTCGGGGCGTTCCCTTTAAACCAACCAAGAACCATGTCTTGCCCCCAATAGAGAGATTGTACGATTGTTATAACATCAAAGCCAAGCCAACTCATCGTTCCAACAATCGCGCGGGTATTTTTTTTCTTTTGAGTGAGTGAGTGAATAGCGTGCGGGATACCTTCGCTAAGTTTATTTGCTTTCTCACTACCAGCTAAAATCGCAAGTGTGCCGTGATCAAAAATTTTGAGGGCTTTTAATGCGTCAATAACCCCAAGCCCCCTCGAGAGCGCCTCACGAGCTGGTGCCAAAATATTTTGGCGCATCGGGTTGGTTTCCGCTTCAATAATTTTCCAAAGCGCCACCCCTGGAGAAGACACAGACGTCGCCCTAAATTGAATCCCACGCAGAAGCTGTACCTGCCACCACGTTGAGCGTGCCAAAATACGTTCAATAGGAGAGCGTTCATGGGGGCGAATAGAGAGCACATAGCCATTCTTTTTAAAGATTGCCTGCCTTACATCTTCTTCAGTAGGAAGATAAAAAGACTCAACAGTTTTTTTAGGTCCTGATAAAGTTTCGTAAGCTATTTCCGCAACCCATTGCTGCATTAAATACCCTTTCTAATCCTCTAAATAAGACATTGCTGCCCTTGGATCAACCAGACCGCTCATCATCAAATCAACCAAGCCATCACGCCTAGACTTAACAATAATACCGTCCTGACCAACTAGTTGATTAGAGTTTTTAATCAAGGCTTCATAAATATCGTTTCTATCCCCTGCCCCAGAGGTCAATAATATTGCGTCTAACAGTAATGTCCTGCCTGAAATACCAGTACGGTTACAAAGGTCACACCCTGAAGTATTATGGGTTCTAATTCCCTGCGTCTTATCAATATTAAGTGGTTTTATTTCTTCTTCTCTTAAAACATCGCCTGCTTTTTTACGGTTTGAACACCCCTGACAAAGCGTTCGAACAAGGCGCTGATTTAAAATTGCACGCACCTGTTGCGCCAATGTAAATGTCGATGAACGCTCGCGCTCTGCAGGCATTAAGGATCGCATTCTCTCGAACGTTTGAAGCGCGGTATCTGCGTGGACTGTAGATATAACAGTGTGTCCAGATTCTGCTGCGCGCAAGGCGGTTTCAACCGTGTCGGCATCACGCATCTCCCCAATAACAATATAATCAGGGTCATGACGCATTGATGCCCGAATTAAATCGGCAAATTCACCACCAGGCTGACCAGGGCGCACTTGCCACTGCGTTGCATAGCGTAATTCGTATTCAATAGGATCTTCAATTGTTAAAACGTGTCGGCGTCTACGGTCAATTTGCTGAACACACGCATAAAGCGTCGTTGTTTTACCAGAACCTGTTGGACCAGATAAAAGAATAAGACCACCGCCCCCTTTAATTTCGGGTGCTAGTAAACTAGAGAGATAATCACCGACATCTTCATGACGACGAAACAATTCATCAAAGCCTTTAAGTGCGGCTCTATCGAGCAGACGCATCGTAATTTTTTCACCATCTTGCGCCTGAGGTCCAGCAGCCACACGAACATCAATTGAACGCCCCTGCCACAGAAAGCCAAAACGACCATCTTTAGGTGTAACACGATCTCCAAAGTTTAACCCTGCTTCTCGTTTTAACAATGTCGTTAAACGCGCCATCGCGTCTGCCGGTAATAAATGAACAGGGATTAGATCTCCATCAATTCTATACTTAATCCAGTTTGGCGCTTCTGGGTTATTGTCTTGAACTAAGTGAATATCAGAAGCCCGCATTTGCAAAGCTTCTGCCAACATGTCTTTTTGGAACCTGTTTAAAAGCAACCCATTTTCAATATCCGCTAACCATTGTGACAAAGTTTTTTCACATCTATCCGCTGACAAATCCCTCACAGAACGGAGCGTTTCTAGAAGCTCAGCACGGTCCCAAACTTCTGCTTCTACACTATCAACTTGAACACCACTTCGTTTTGCTGTTGATATTAAGTTCGCTTCTTGGCGTTCACTCATATCGTTTAATGGCGCTACTTTCAAAACACCATCTTGTAAACCAATTAGATGAATACTTAAAGGCAACCACGCATGAACAGGCAAAGCAGAACGAAGCTGATCCCCTGTCGCACGTTGAAGAATGTTTCCTTCAACTTCTTCATCATCGAATTGTACAGCGCCAGCCATATCCAAAAGTTGTTCAGTAGAACGGCTTACGCCTAAGTTCATAAACATAGCGCGCTCACGTTGCACCATGTCTAAGTATCTTTCACGCCCTTCTTTAGAACGAATTTTACGACGGTCATGCCATTGGCGGCGCTCTACGCCCAAAGGGGACTCCCCCTCAGACTGACGACGCTCCCTAGAAGGAGAGCGTTGTTCTAAATCAGCATTAACGTCTTCTTGATTTTCTAAATTATCATCACTCATAACACGTCAATCCCACCATTAATTATCTGATGTATCATTATTACTGTTGTTCGTTCCTGTGACGATACCGCTATCGAAGGTTGATAAAGATTTATCAAATAACAATAGAACTTTTTGATTAGCGTGAGAAAATTCAACCCCGCTTCTACGAACACCAACATCCCAAAGTACGCCACCAATAACAGCTTCTTCACCATCAAACACGACACGGCTTCCGCCTGGTCCCGCAACAATCGCACGGCGACTAGCTAGGGAAGTAATTCTAAAGCCGTCAAGAACACCACGCACATCAACAACACGTTTTACTTTTTTCACAGGCTTAGGCGCCTTAGTTGTTCTTTGAGTAGTAGCACGTGGTGGCGGCGCATCGTAAGCACCAACAGAAGACGCAGATACAGGCGGAACAGATCTGAATAAATCAGCCGTTGTAATTGGGTCGCTCAACATAATTGCTTTACTGTCTTTGTTAACCACTTTCGTCGCGGAACCACGTAATGGTAAAACCAAAATTCCTCGTGCGCCATTATGGGTGATTTGTATATCATCAATAATTGATCCCTCACGAACAGGGTCCCATACCAACGTTAGAGGGCACGCCTCTACAGGATCAAGAATAATTCCAGCAGCACAGCCGCCAGCAGCAACACGAATGCCATTATCTTCATTCGACATTTTAATGTCACGTAAGGATAAAGGGGCATCACCGACATTAACTAAAGACACAGTAATTGCAGAACTTGTTTCGATACTACTACCGAAATCAACATCACTTTGAGATGCTGTCAAAAGCCCTTTACCAGGAACCGCATCAGGGAACAAACTCGCTTCCGATGCAGAACCCGGGCTGTAATCACCGTCTAAAACAATACTATTAACACCTGTTGGACCACTATGCCTTACAACCAAAACTCCCGTTGCTGGACCACGTTGTTGTGGTGTCCACGTCACTGTTCCAATACATGCCTCACCTGTTTCAAGTTGATCACAATCTGTATTTAATAAAAACCCTGCCTGAGCATTCGCTTCAATTTCAATTGAACTAATATCAATAACTTTCGACGTAACATTTCTCAAAATAACAGAACGCA
Source organism: Alphaproteobacteria bacterium (assembly GCA_023301585.1). Lineage (GTDB taxonomy): Bacteria > Pseudomonadota > Alphaproteobacteria > Micavibrionales > Micavibrionaceae. The sequence continues at coordinate 6,787 of JAMASZ010000223.1, forward strand.
CGAGAGGTCTGCTTTCTGACAAAGTACCAAAATCAATTTTTTCAGGAATAGATTCAATGTCGCTGATAAGCTCTCTTGATTTATCGTCAGAGCTTTCAACACCACCAGAAATTGTTGAGGTAATTAATTTTGCACGTCCATCATGGCGCATTAACATTTCAATACGGAACTTACCTGGCTGAAGCCCCTTCACTGACATCGCAATCGCACAGACTGCACCTGTTTCCACTGGTTCTTGCGCACACTCATTTTTAGCAACACTCGCCGACACATTAGAAGACGGATACAGGCTAATACTACCAGTAGTGACGGGCTTACCGCCATTATTTTTGAATAGGATAACCACTTGGGACGAGGCTCCAAGAGTGATAATGCCCGCATCTGTTTTCTTATCAACAGAAACAAAATTACCCGTTTCACCCTTAACATTCCTAGCACCTGGATCATCAAATGCTGATTGAGAATATGCGGGAAAATCACCTAGCAGGAAAACTGCTAGGAAGGCAAAAACAAATACTTTATTTTTTTTGTTATTATTCAATGTTTAAAATCCTGATATTTCTATTATTATAAGTTAAATTAATTAAAAAACATTTACTCTTAATTTATGATGGGCGGAGGAACCTCAATAGTTTCCATTGCAGGCTCATAAACTTCACCAACAACTTGGCTCGCATTATTACTTTCATCAAAGAAGAAATCTTTTGCAGCATTATCTACCCCTCTATCATAGCCTGAAGGGTAAATATCTGCTTGTTGCGTTGGAGGCTTTACAGCGTCCACAATCCCTTGCTCAAATGTTGGTCGTAAATCAGATTGCGACGGCATTATACTTGAAGCACCACTATAGTCATTGTTTATCCTAGGCGCGATAGAAACGCGAGAAGAGCGCGCTACAGATTTTGGGCGCGGTGATGGCTCTTCTGCATAAACAGGACGAACATTCATAGGTTTAACCTTAGGTATTACTACGGTAGGGGGTGGTTCGCTCACAGATGCTGCTATCATTTCATCAGCATCAAATTGCGTTGACGATGACTTAATAGGAGATTGGATTGACGATTGAACCCTAGGAGGTTCGACAACAATTGGTTTTATAACTTTAGGTCTAGGCGTTTCTACTGGTGCTAAAGGCATTTTTTGAACCCTCGGCTTTGCCTTTGGTAGAATATATCTCGGCGCCTTTCTGGTTTCAAAATCATCTTCAATAAATTCATCTCTCGTAACAACAGGTGGACGAGGAGGAACAATAGGTGCTGATACCGCAACAGGTCTATTTTTAGAATCGCTGTAATTTAAGTAACGAGCATCATCACTCGCCGTGTAAACAATGACACGCGGACGAAGCAAGATAACCAATTCAAGATTTTGTGTTTGTGCCGTACGACTATCTGGTAATAACGGCTCCATAAACCCTGGACCACGACTACTGAAATTATCATTTTCACGCACTAGCCCCGCGATTAAAACAGAGTCTCCTGGACGCACCCTAATTTGTGTTGTTAATTCACGTTCAGATGTTTGAGGCAATTGAATTGTCGTACTGGTTCCACCAGCACCACCATCAGAGAACGTAAAATCTTCAATCTCATTTACATTCGTTAAATTCACACCGATATCAGCATAGACAGTTGATTTATCCCATGAGCTACCAACTGACAATGTGAACCCACTATCAACAGATCCTGTATTCACAGAAGTAGTTGAAGAACCATCAGTAATTGTAGTTGAAATTTCTGACACATAATTTTCAGTATCAGCAACACGAAGTTCAGCAGACGCGCCAGATAAAACAGTTATTTGTGGCTGTGATATTGTTTTCAACGCACCAAACTGCGCCAAGAACTGAACCAAGTCAGCCGGTGTAGCACCAATCGCTTGAGTTGTAGGTAGACCAATACTTACTGGGTTTGTAAAGTCCGCACCAATTGATCCATTGACACCAATATTTGTATTAAACTTTCCAAATGATTTCATTTTGTCCCAGTCAATCCCCGTTGAATTTCCTGAATTAAGAGACACTTCCCAGATATAAGTTTCAAAAACAATCATCGCAGTATTAGCACGCAGACGTTGGAAATAATTTTCAGCCAAGGTCGATGTTCTCTGTGTTGCCGTGTAGATAATTGTTCTAGTCGTTGTATCAGCGATTGGCTCCGCGACGTCTTCTCCAACAATGGCAGTCAACCCCTCAACAATATTGTCAATGAATGTTGTTTCGCCATCAACGCCCCCCAAAGGAGGCAGCACGACCGTAAATGTTTGCGTATCTTTAACCGTTAAAACACCGTCATCATAGGAACAGTACAAATCCGCCAGAGAACATACACGGCTAACAACCTTACCGAGCTCACCGCTTAAATTTGCGACAGTTACCTTACGCGTTAACCCTTGCTCCGTTTCAAAAGCAATCGCAACATCGTAATCAGCTAATATTAATTGTAATGCGCCAGCTAAAGTTTCGCCACGCAGCTCAAATGGACCAATTCTTTCTGTCGGCAAACGATCGCCATCTAACTTTTCAGGAACCAAAACATCTTGCCCTAAAGGCAAGTACATAACGCTATCAGGGCGCTCATTCACTGCTTCTTTTCTTTGCTCTGCCGATACCGGTGACGGAATTTTTACATTACGCGAGTCCGGAACATTTACTTGGGCACAACCAACAATAATTACCGCGATTAACGCCAAATTAATATTCGTAAATAATTTCATTTTCTTAACCAAGCTCATATCCCTAACCAGCCCTCTTTGACAATAACCGTTCAACAGTCATTAAAAGGCGATCTTTTTCAACCGGTTTTATTAATACGGCACTAACGCCCCACTCATTAGACCGGCTCAACAAATCAGGGTCATTATCACCTGTCACTAAAATCACAGGTATATTAATTTCTTTACCTCTAATCTTTTGTATAAATTCAAAACCATCCATAGGCTCCATACGCACGTCAACAATCGCTATATCAACATCATCTTCACAAACAACATCTAGCGCTTGGTTGCCATCGTTTGCTTCAATCAACTGATATGCGTCAATTGATAAAAACTGAACAATTTGTGCCCTAACGAAATCATTATCTTCTGCAATTAAAATTTTAACTTGGTCAGACATTAAAAATGAATCTTTCAAATATTTATAGGATGACAACAGAATCAACCACTTCATAGAGTAAACAACTATTGTTTTTTGTCCAACCGCACCAACAAACCATCACCAGATATTTTCATTAGCCAGAATTTGAAACTCACGCTACAATTTCAATATTATGATGCCCCTTTCCTTAATTATTATCGCAATTGTATTACTTGCTGTACTAGCCGTAATAGATTTAAAACATTACCTGTTACCAAATATTTACGTGGCGCCACTCGCCATCAGCGGTGCCCTATTCCATATTACCAACGATTTTGAGGTTCTATCGCTGAACACAATAATTTTCGGCGCCCTAGTTGGTTTCTTGAGCCTCTACTTGATAAGAGCCGTTGCCAATTACTATTACAAACAAGATAGCCTAGGGTTAGGCGATGTGAAATTAATGGGCGCGGCAGGCATATGGCTTGGGCTAGATAGCACATTACTCGCCCTGACCATTGGAGCATTTGCTGGGCTTCTTCATGGTTTATGTTATGGCTTTTATCAAAAGAATAAGCACAAAAAGAAAATTGATTTTAACACTTTAAGCATTCCTGCAGGACCTGGATTTATTGTTGGAATCCTATTTGTCGCCATTCCGCTTTACAAAAACTTTGTTCTGAATATGATAGCAACCATATTACAGACATAAGAGAACAAGAATAAATGGGCATATCACAAAATCATTTACTAGGAATCGAACAGCTTAACGTCGATGACATTAACTTCCTTTTAGAGCGCGCAGACATCTTCGCAAAATACTTAAAGAAACCTCATTTTTATTCTGAGGCACTTAAAGGTAAAGTTATCCTGACATTGTTCTTTGAAAATTCAACGCGCACCCGAACATCCTTTGAAATTGCAGCGAAGCGCTTAGGCGCAGAAGTTGTCCATTTAGACTTACAAACAAGCTCTCTTAATAAAGGTGAAACATTCCACGACACCATAACAACCCTTAACGCCATGAACCCAGACGGCGTTATCGTACGTCACAGTGAATATGGTGCGCCGCACACAATTGCTACAATGGTCGATTGCCCCGTTATAAACGCTGGCGATAGCTGGAATGAACACCCCACACAGGCTTTATTAGACGCCTTCACCATTCGCAATCACTTCGGCAAGTTAGACGGATTAACCGTCGCTATCATTGGAGATATAGCCCATAGCCGTGTTGCTTCATCAAACATGAAGCTTTTAACAAAGATGGGCGCCAGCGTTCGTATAATCGCACCACCTGTTCTGATGCCAGAGAAGCTACCTTCTGACAAAATAGAGAAATTCAGCAACCTTGAGGAAGGTATTAAAGACACTGATGTCATCATCACCATTCGTCCTCAAAAAGAACGTATGCAAACGGCGCTTATACAAGATGATACGTATTTTGAAGAATACGGGCTAACAAAAGACAGATTGAAACATGCTAAGGAAAGC